>JALZOC010000754.1 GCA_030857365.1 Acidobacteriota bacterium | reverse complement strand
CTGCCATCGACGAGCGGCGCGCACAAAGACCGAATCCACGCGGCCATCGCGGGGCTCGAGGCCGGCGGGTCCACGAACGGCGCCGCGGGTATCACCCTCGCGTACGAGATTGCCCGGCGCAACTTCGCCAGGGGCGGGATCAACCGTGTGATCCTCGCGACGGATGGCGACTTCAACGTCGGCGTCACCAGCCAGGGGGAACTCACGCGGCTGATCGAGGAGAAGCGCGCCGGCGGGGTGTTCCTCTCCGTCCTCGGCGTCGGCCGCGGTAACCTCAAGGATTCGACGATGGAGAAGCTGGCGGATCGGGGGAACGGCAACTACGCCTACCTCGATACGCTGCACGAGGCGCGCAAGGTGCTCGTGAATGAAGCGGGCGCGACACTCGTCACCGTCGCGAAGGACGTGAAGATCCAGGTCGAGTTCAACCCGGCGCACGTGGCGGCGTACCGGCTCGTCGGGTACGAGAACCGGATGCTCAGGAGCGAGGACTTCAACAACGACAGGAAGGATGCCGGGGAGATCGGCGCCGGCCACACCGTGACGGCGCTGTATGAGCTCGTGCCCCCGGGCGCCGACGCGGAGCTGCCCGGCGTGGATCCGCTCAAGTATCAGCGTCCCGTCGCGCCTTCGACCGCCGCGCCGCGCGACGAAGTGATGACGGTGAAGCTGCGCTACAAGGCGCCGGACGGCGACGACAGCCGGCTGATGACCGTGGCAGTGAAGAACGGCGCGTCGGAACCCTCCGTTAACATCGGCTTTGCGGCCGCCGTCGCCCAGTTCGGGATGCTGCTGCGGAACTCCGAAAATCGCGGGACGGCCACGCATGCCGCCGCCGCCGCGCTCGCGCGGCAGTACCGCGGTCCAGACCCCGACGGCTACCGCGCCGAATTCATCAAGCTCGTCGAGCTCGCGGGCTCACTGAAGACGCTTGCGCGCAAAGAGTAAACACGGACAGGCACGGAAGGACATCACCGCAGAAATGCCTCCGGCAGCCCTCCATCCACCGGGATGACATGGCCCGTCGTCTTGGCACTCTGGTCGCCGGCGAGCCAGCAGATCGCATTCGCGTTGTCGATGGGCAGAATCGGCCGGCGCGTGATCGTGCGCCGTGCGTAGAACTCGGCCAGCTTGTTGCGCAGCTCCTCCGTGGATTCCGACTCGCTGTGCTCCAGGCTGTACTTCTTCAGCGCGACGATCACACGGTCGCGCGGGAACATCGACGACCCCGCAATCACCGTAGCGGGCGCGATTCCGTTGACCCTGATGAGCGGCCCGAGCCCCACCGCCAGCTCGCGGATCAGGTGATTGATCGCCGTCTTGCTCACGTCGTAGGCCTCGCTGCCGGCTTTCGGCACGACCGCGTTCGCCGAGCTCGTGAGCACAATCGAAGCCGGAAGGTTCTGGACCTTCAGGACCTTCGCGGCCTCCTGCGCCAGGACGAAATTCGAGGTCAGGTTGATCTGGAGCGTGCGCGCCCAGACGCCTTCGGGCGGCGCCGAAGGGTCCGGCGTCGGGTACCAGGCTGCCGTGTTGATGACCGTATCGAAGCCCCCGTACTGAAGGACCGCGGCCCGCACGCCGGCGGTCATCGTGTCGCGGGCGGTCAGATCCATGGCGACCGTCATCACCATCTCGGCCGACGACCCCTGCACCGCCTCCGCCTTCGTCTCCTCCGACCCCGCGGCATTCATGTCGGCGATCACCACGTGCCCGCCGCGCTTCGCGATCTGGACCGCCACCTCGCGGCCGATCCCGCTGCCCCCCCCGACGACGACCATCACTCTGCGGCTGAACTCCTTTTCTGGCGGCATCCGCTGCAGCTTCGCCTCCTCGAGCGCCCAGTATTCGATGCGGAAGGCTTCGGTCCGCGGCAGCGCGACATAGTTGTGGAAGCTCTTGAAGTCCTTCGCCTGCTCGGGGCGGCGCACTTGCGGCAGCGTGCCGCCGGGCGCCTGGTCGTCCTCGAGCGCATTCGCCCCGGCCATGACGTGGATCGCATTCACGAAGAACTCTGACGTGATCCGGGCCTCCCGCTTGTCCTTGCCGAATCCGAACAGCCCGAGGCCGGGGACGACGACCACCGACGGGTTGGCGTCGCGGAGTGCCGGCGATGTCTTGTCGGCGCACGCGTTGTAGTACTCGGCATAATCAGCCCGATATTTCGAGGCGCGTTCGGCAATCTCCTTCTGGAGCTGCGCGAGGTCCCCGCGCCCTGGATCCCAGGGGATGAACATCGGCGAGATGCGCGTCCGCAGGAAATGATCGGGACAGCTCGTGCCCATCCGGCAGAGGTCCTCCGCCCAGGCCGAATTCGCGAAGGTCACCGCGTCCTCGGAGCTGTCCACGTGGGCGATCACACGGCGGTTGGACGAGACGATGCCCCGCAGGTACGGGAGGACGGCGGCGAGAACCGCGTCG
>JALZOC010000753.1 GCA_030857365.1 Acidobacteriota bacterium | reverse complement strand
ACCCTGGACCGTGACCTCTCACGAATCGCTGGAGCCGGAGCGCGAGAGTGACCGTCGCTGAAGTGCTCGCCGCGCTGCGCGACATCACGACCGACGCGACAGCGACCGGCCGTCTTGCGCCCGAAGGCACCGTATCGGCGGTGATCTACGACTCACGCCGCGCGGTGGCCGGGTCGGTATTCGTCGCGCTGCGCGGATTGAAGGCAGACGGCGCCCAGTTCGCGGTGCAAGCCGCCATGCGCGGCGCGTCACTGATCGTCGCCGAGACACCTCGTCCCGACGGCGACGACACCGCGTGGCTGGTCGTCTCCGACGCGCGCCTGGCGCTGGCGCTGCTGGCGGACGTCTTTTATGGGCATCCCAGCCGGCGGATTCCTGTCATCGGTGTCACCGGCACCAACGGCAAGACAACGACGGCCTACCTCCTCGCGTCGATCCTCGATGCCGCGGGTGCGAAGGCCGGGTTGCTCGGCACGGTCACCTACCGGCTCGGCGGCGAGGAGCGCGAGGCATCGCGGACGACGCCTGAAGCGCCCGACGTCGAGCAGCTTCTTGACGAGATGATCCGGCAGGGCTGCAAGTCGGCGGTCATGGAGGTGTCCTCGCACGCCCTGGCCTTGAAGCGTGTCGACGGAATGCGCTTTGCCGCCGGCGTCTTCACCAACCTCACGCGCGACCACCTGGATTTCCACGAGGACATGGAAACGTATTTCCAGGCCAAGCGCCGGCTCTTCGAGCTGTTGCCGGAGGGCGCCCCCGGCATCATCAACCTCGACGATCCGCGCGGCCCCATGCTCGTCGACGTCACCCATGAGGTGGTCACCTTTGCGATCGGCCGCGGCGCGGACGTTACTCCCGGCTCGCTCGCGTTTACGTTGGGCGGCTTGACGTTCGACGTCCGGACCCCGCGCGGGACGGTGCGCGTGGAATCGCGGCTCGTCGGCCGCCCGAACGTCTCGAACATCCTCGCCGCTGCCGCGACAGCCATTGCGATCGACCTGCCGCTCGAGGCCATCGCCGAGGGCGTGCGCGCGCTCCCGGGTGTCCCCGGCCGCTTCGAGGTCGTCTCGGCTCCAGCCGACGAGGTCACCGTCGTCGGCGACTATGCGCACACCGATGATGCATTGAGGAACCTGCTCGAAACAGCCCGGCCGCTCGCCCCGAAGCGGCTCGTCACGGTGTTCGGGTGCGGAGGAGATCGGGACACGACCAAACGCCCGCTGATGGGTATGGTCGCCGCGCGTCTGAGCGACGTCGTGGTCATTACGTCAGACAACCCGCGCAGCGAGGACCCCCAGCGCATCATCGACGAGATTAAGCGCGGCATTCCGGCCGGCGGACAGGGCGTCCGGGCGCCCGACGTACAGGCCATCGTTGACCGGCGCGAAGCGATTGAGCGCGCCGTCGAACAGGCCGAGGCGGGCGACGTGGTGCTCATCGTCGGCAAGGGCCACGAAAAGTATCAGCAGATCGGCGACCGGGTTCTTCCGTTTGACGATGGAGAGATTGCCCGGCAGGGGCTCGAACGTCGGCGCCGGCGCGCGGGGAAGCGTTGATGGCGGGAGCGCCTCTCATGCTGACGGCAGCTGTGATTGCCACGTCAACCGGCGGAACCGTGACCGCAGGCGACCCGCGAACCGCCCTGAACGGCTTCTCGATCGACTCGCGCACGGTGCAGGCCGGCGACCTGTTCTTCGCGATCGTCGCCGCGCGCGATGGGCACGAGTTCGTCGAGGCGGCGCTCGAGGGAGGCGCCGCCGGCGCCGTGGTCCACAGCACCCAACGGCGCGCGTTCAGACGGCCCGCGAACGATCCCGTCATCATCCAGGTCGCGGACACGACCGCGGCCCTGCAGGACCTCGGCCGCTTCGTCCGCCGTGAGTCCGGCGCCCGCGTCGTCGCCATCACCGGCAGCGCGGGGAAAACGACGACCAAGGAAACAATCGCGGAATTCCTGGCAGGCAGCTATCGCGTCGTCAGGAACAAGGGCAACCTGAACAATCATCTCGGCCTGCCGCTGTCGCTGCTCGAGTTGCGGCATGGCGCGGACCTGGCGGTGATGGAACTCGGCATGAACCACGCGGACGAGATTCGTCTGCTCGTGTCGATCGCCGAGCCGGATGTGCGGGTGTGGACCAACGTCGGCGACGCGCATCTCGGCCACTTCGAGTCGCGTGAGGCAATCGCCGACGCCAAGTCGGAGATTCTCGAGCGCGTGCAAACCGGCGATGTTCTGATCTGCAATGCCGACGACCCGCTGGTGATGGCGCGGGTGGACAGCTTTGGTGGGGCCCGCCTCACGTTCGGGCTGTCGGCCGACGCGGATGTGCGCGGTGCGGCCGTGCAGGATCTGGGCCTCGACGGTACGCGACTCACCGTCCACACGCCGGGCGGCGAGGTCGAGATGCATACGCCGCTGCTT
>JALZOC010000752.1 GCA_030857365.1 Acidobacteriota bacterium | reverse complement strand
GTCCAGCGCATCGGCCAACTGCTCGAACCGGCGTGAAGCCCGCTCGACCTCTTCGTCTGCATGTCGCACTTCGATCACCTCCTCATCCGAGGAACTGGTAGAACTTCTGACGCAATGCCATTGCGTGAATCACGACCGGATCGCCTCCTTCGAAATCGAGGATTCCGATTTCCAGGAGCGTCCCGTCCTCTGCCGGTCCGATCAGCATCGTGAACCCCTCATCCATGACGACATGACGTACCGCGTTGCTCATGGCGTGAACCACGTCCGACTCGGCGACCCCGTGTTTGCTCGCCGGGTCGCCGATCCGCACCCAGACAATGTACCTTGTCACCCACTCTTGGGCAATGAGCGTTGTCTGCCGCGCGCTCCATCCCATCGCCCCCTGCGCCGGTTCATCTCCAGCCCCGCGCCGACAGTCGGCTCCGGGCGTGAGACCGCCGAATTGAGCCAGTCGTTGACCCGCTGAAGGATCCTCTACGGGACGAGCGGGTTCAACAGTTCGGCAGCGCGAGCGATCGCCGCATGGGGTTCGGCTTTGTGGGCACATTCCCGTGTTTGAACCGTCAGACTTCTCCGAGCTCCTCGGAGCTGAGTGGCTGAAGGACGCAGAACTCGTTGCCGGCAGCGCTGGCCTTGACGCCGGGCCAGACACCAGCCGCCAGGACCCCAGATCCGTCGAGACGCTCGCCTACGCAGTCAACACCTCGCAGCAGAACGCCTCAAAGAGGACCTCGCCGCTCTGCACCGCGCCGGGCGGGTCACTGATGGCGTCGTAAAGTGCAGTGCGAGCTAGGGGTATCGGGTCGACGGCGAACACGATTGCCGCGTCGGCAGCCCGCCGGGCGTCAGCCGGCCGACTTCGCTGACTACATCGTCTTTGAACCGCCATTCACCGGGTATGGGTTGGCATCGGCGCTCGCGGCTCGCGTTTACTTCGAACGACGTCGAGCGACGGGAGGCCTGGTCGTCTATGGGCGGGACGCGAGTCGCTCTAATTTGCGGCTACCTGGACCCGACGCGGGACGGGGTGGCCGACTACACGCGCCGGCTCACCGTTCATCTGCGACTCGCCGGGTTCGAGCCGCATGTCGTCACAACGTACGAGTGGGCACGAGTCGGCGGAGAGGGTGCCGTTGGCGTGACTGACCGGTGGGATGTTCGGGGAGCCGTTGCCGCTGCCCGGGCTCTGCGCCGCCTGGATGTCGACTTGGTGCATGTGCAGTTCGCGCCGTCGGTGTTCGGGTTTTCGCGGGCGGTTGGTTTGTTGCCCCTCTTTCTGCCGAGGCGCATCCCGCTCGTCGTGACGTTGCATGAGTACGGGGTGTGGTCGGGGCGCGGCCGCTGCCGTCGGGGACGCTCAGCGCTGTGGTCGGCGTTCGAAGGGCGCGGGTTCGTTGACCGTGAGACTCTGCTGATGGCGCACCGGGCGGCTTGCCTGCTGGTTCCGGCGCCCGAGCAGTTGGACGTGCTGCGCGTCCGCTCTCCACGCCATACGGCGGTCGCGCGCGAGGTACCGATCGGCCTGAACGTGGAGGTCGCGACGGGCGATCACGCCCAAGCCCGGGTCGTTGTGCGGAACGAGTTGGGTGCGGCTCCCGACGCGCCCCTGGTCGTTTTCTTCGGCTTCCTGCACCCGGAGAAGGCGCTCGACCTGCTCATCACCGCGGTCTCTGACTTGCGAGTGCAGCATCCTGGAACGCAGCTGCTGCTGGTCGGCGGCGCGGAGAGCCACTCCGTTTGCAGCGCCGCCGCCCACCGGTTGCGCCGAGAGCTCGAGCAGGTTGCCGCGGCGTGTGGCGTGCAGGGGCAGGTCCACTTCACTGGTTACCTGCCTGACACGGAGGTCTCCCGGTTGCTGCAGGCCGCCGACGTCGCGGCGTTCCCGTTCAACGCCGGTGTCACTCGCAAGTCGGGCTCGCTTCTGGCCGCGCTGGCGGCCGGGGTACCTGTCGTCGCCACCGCGGCTCCCGGTGAGGTGCTCGCCCCGACCGAGGCCGACGGCGTGCTCCGGGTGCCGCCGCGCGACACCGGGGCGTTGACCGATGCGCTAGGGAGGGTGCTTGACGATCGCGCCTTGGCCGGCCGGCTGTCGTCGGCGGGTCGGGTCCTGGCGGCGACCCAGAGTTGGGACGCCATAGCCGCCGTGCACGCCGAGGTCTACGCCCGGGCGCTGGCTGGCCGCGAGGCTGGGTCGTGGACAGAAGCAGGGGAACCGAGCAAGGTAGTCGTTAGACGGAGGAAGGGGATGCGGATGTCATTGCGTGAGCGAGTGGTGCACGGTGCCGGGGGGCTGATCGATGCTATTCGACGCGGTGTGTCGGCGGTCGGGCGTCCGTCGGGGGCGAGGAAGACGGAGGACCCGGCGCTGTTCCGCCCCCTGGTGTACGGCGATCCTGCACGTCTGCGCATCTCTTCGACT
>JALZOC010000751.1 GCA_030857365.1 Acidobacteriota bacterium | reverse complement strand
CGCGACACCGATGGCAGCCAGCAAGTGACGATCGAGAACGGGATGATCAAATTCAAGGGGGACGTCGACTTCAGCCCTGTGCGGTCAGTTGGAGCTGGGCCCTTCCCCGATACGTTCCCGCCGGCTGAGGCGCAGCCCGGTTCCGTCGGCGATGCGGAGTACTCGCCATTGGTGATACTGCCCAGCGGCTCGGCCATGAACGCCATCATCGTCGCAAACGGGACCGGTGAGCACGACAACATGGTGAGCATCGACTACGACGCGGGAACCGTCGTCTTCAAGCTCCTGGACGGCTTCCAGGGCGGCGATCAGTATTTCTACCACATATCGACCGAATCGAACGACATCGCCGCGGCCACAATCGAGAGCGCCACGTACGCGCCACGGCTGGCCAACCTGCCGGCATTCGGCCAAAGTCTGCCGACGGACGAATCGGCCCTGTTAGGTTTCTCGCCGACAGGCAACGGAGAGACAGGATTTGATAACCCGGAACGCCAGGGCCTCAACTCAACCATCCTCGATGCGCTCGCGCCGATCAACACGTTCCCGCTGGATCCGGATAACGACAACCAGGAAGACAACAACTACAGCCCGATGTGGGATGCGCACATTAATGTGTGGACTCCGGCGGCCATCGAGGCCGGGGAGCGACGGCGGATAACGAGCTTTGAAGATCTGGAGCAGCTGGTTGCCGACGGCCTCGTCACCAACGCACCCGCCAATGCCGGAGACCCGAATGACTTCGTGGCCGGCCTGAAGCCCTCCAAGGCTATTATCAACTGCCCGGTGATCGCTCAGCCCAGCGAGGCGGCGATACCCGATGCGGCAATGAACCCGCCGACGACGGGTGGGGAATCCCCGCTGACACTGTTTGGTCTCGGCACGCTGATGGCGGCGGCTGGCGCCACCCTCGTCATTCGTCGCGCGCGCGCTACCCCACGCGCCTGATCGTAACCACCCCGTGTGAGGGCGCCGGCGCAAGCCGGCGCCCTCATCTCATGCTGTGCGCCAGGTACAGGCCCGTGGGCTTCACCGTCTTGCGAGAATGTCGTGCCCTGCTGGATGGGTCGCTCGACCAGATCCCGCGTCTCCTTGACGACCGTCTCCCACTCGGTCAGGTGGTCAAGATCCGTGACGTAGTCGAAGATCTCCTCCGGCGATCGGTCGATCACTCCTCCTTCATCCCACGGGGTCCTGATCGGCGTATTGCCGGTCAAGTCGTCGGTCAGGCTCAGCGCGGCGCGACGGGGAGACGGGTCGCGAGGTAGATCCCCAGCGGCGATCCGAAGAAGAACGCGTGGTAAATGAATTGAGGGATCGGCGGAGCCTCCGCGAACCACGGACAGTCTGGACCGTGAGGGGCGGGACTTCGTGCGGCGAGCCTTCGGCTCCGGCTCCTATGACCTCGCCCCCGTAGCCGGGATTACTGAGTCCATTCTGGAGTTGGCGGCCGCCGCCGCGGCGCATCCCGAGCCTCCAATGGAGGCCGCCACCGGCGATTAGGAGCCTGCGCTGTGACCTATCCGCCTGCGCCGCCGACGCCGAAGAGTTCATCGCAATGAACCGCCGCGAAGCAGCCCAGAAGGAGAATCCCGTGACGACCCCGAAGACGACTAAGACCGCCGCCCAGAAGACCACCACTGCGAAGCTCCGAGCGTGCGCCGTCAGCGCGCCATCAATGGTACGTCTGGCCCAGTCCGAGCCGACGATGGGCCCAGCGACGCCCGAGCCAGCCCTAGTCGCCCAGGATCGAGTCGATCTGCGCGGCGACCCCGACGCTCACCACGCTGGTGCCGCCCAAGACGATTACCCGTGCCGGATTCAGGCGACGCAGCTCAGCGGCCGCGCTGGCCGGCACGCTGCCGCTCGGCACCAGCAGGAGCGGTGCTCCGTCACGCCCGGCGACGGGACCCCCTCCGAGGGCATCGGGGAAGTTCGTCCCGGTGGCGATGAAGACGGTGTCCGCGGTGGCGAACGTCCCGCGGGAGACCGCCGCGGCGGTCGAGTAGCGGTCGGCCCCGGCCAGCCGCTGCACGGATCCGGTGGTGGCGTACGGCGCGAGCTGCGATGCGACCGCGCTCGAGACGACCGCCGTCCCACCCAGGATCACGATCCGAGCGGGACGGAGGCGCGCGAGCTCGGCACGCGTGTGGGGGTTGAGCGAGTCGCGCCCCGTCAGGAGGATCGGCCCGCCGGTCTTGCCGGCCGCGGCGACGCCCGCCAGCGCGTCGGGGAAGTTGGAGCCGGTCGCGATGTACGCCGTCGGGACCCCGGGCGTGGGGAAGGCATTGGCGCTGACCCGGGCGGCAGTGTCGTAGCGGTTCGCGCCGAAGATGCGCTGGACGTTCCCGGAGGTCGCGTAGGGACGCAGCGCCTCGAGCACGCCGTCCGAGACGACGGCCGGGCCGCCGACGACCTTGATG
>JALZOC010000750.1 GCA_030857365.1 Acidobacteriota bacterium | reverse complement strand
GGTCATAGCGGTGGACGGCGGCGGGCGGACGCGCCTCATGGCGGGCAACGGGCTCACGCCCCCGCTCGAAGCCTGCGCCCATGCGGTCGGCAACTGGGTGATGCGGAGCGGGGACGTTTTCATGTCGGCGAGCGTGGGGGAGGATCGCCGGGTCGCTGACAAGGCAGAAGTCGCTGCCCTCGGGTTCCCTCTCGAGTGCCGGGGGCGCACGATCGGTGCGCTGATCGCCGTCGACAAGACGGCCGCGCAGACCAGGCCGAAGTTCGCCGCCGCGACGATGACCGCGCTGCTCGCCGGGATCGAGCCTGGCGCAATCGCGCTCGACAACGCGCTGCGCGTGCAGCGCGCCGAAGCGCTCTCCCTCACGGACGACCTGACGCAGCTCTACAACTCGCGCTTCCTCTCCCAGGTGTTGAGGCGCGAAACGAAGCGGGCCTCCCGGGGTGGCCGCCCGCTGTCGCTGCTCTTCGTCGACCTTGACGGGTTCAAAGCGGTCAACGATACGCACGGCCACCTGTTCGGCAGCCGCGCGCTGGTGGAAGCGGCAGGCGTCATTCGCGCGAGCGCCAGGGAAACCGACATGGTGGCGCGCTTTGGCGGCGACGAGTTCGCGCTCATCCTGCCCGACACGGGGAGCGAAGGCGCCGCCGCCGTCGGGGATCGCGTCCGGGAGCGGATCGCCGCGTTCCGGTTCCTGCAGGGGGACGGGCTGGCGATCAAGCTGACGGTCTCGGTGGGCGTCGCGACGCTGCCCGATGTCGCCGGATCCGCTGACGAGCTGATCCAGGCGGCCGACGACGCGATGTACTGGGTGAAGGAGCACGGCAAGAACGCCCTCCATGTCGCCGGCAGCTGATCGTACCGCCACGTTCCATGTGCTGACTCCCGGCCCCCCGGCAGCCATCATCGTCAACCGATCGCCGCCGTTCAGCCACCGAAGGAGCTGTCGTTGAGTCTGCGTTCTCTTTTTTCTCTCTTCTCGAGCGATCTTGCGATCGATCTCGGCACGGCCAACACCTGCGTTTACGCGCGGGGCAAGGGCATTGTCGTCAACGAGCCGTCGATCGTCGCCATCAACAAGGTGAACGGCCGCATCGAGGCGGTCGGCAAGGACGCGAAAGACATGCTCGGCCGGACGCCGGGGAACATCGTGGCCATCAAGCCGATGAAGGACGGCGTCATCGCCGACTTCGAAGTCACCGAGAAGATGCTCACGTACTTCATCAAGAAGGCGCACAACCGCAACGTGTGGGTGCGCCCGCGGATCGTCATCGGCGTGCCCTCCGAGATCACGCAGGTCGAGAAGCGCGCGGTGAAAGACAGCGCCTACCGGGCCAAGGCGAGCGAGGTGCACCTCGTCGAAGAGGCCATGGCGGCCGCGATCGGGGCCGGCATGCCCATCACCGAGCCGTCCGGCAACATGATCGTCGACATCGGCGGCGGCACCACGGACATCGCCGTCATCTCGCTCGCCGGCATCGTCTACAGCAAGGCTGTCCGCGTGGCCGGCAACGAGATGGACGAGGCGATCATCCAGTACGTCAAGAAGACGTACAACCTGCTCATCGGGGAACGGACCGCCGAGGCGATCAAGATGGAGATTGGCTCCGCGTACCCCCTCGAGGAGCGGATGACGATGGAGATCAAGGGGCGGCACCTCATCGAGGGGGTGCCGAAGACCATTACGATCTCCGACGAAGAGATCCGCGAGGCGCTCGCGGAAACCGTCAACGTCATCGTGGACGCGGTCCGGGTCGCGCTCGAGCGCACGCCGCCGGAGCTGTCGGCCGACATCGTCGACCGCGGCATCGTCCTGACGGGCGGCGGATCGATGCTGAAGAATCTCGACAAGCGGCTGCGCGAGGAGACGGGCCTGCCGCTGGCGATGGCGGAGGATCCGCTCTCCTCCGTCGTGCTGGGAGCGGGCAAGATGCTGTCGGATTTCAATCTGCTGAGGAAGATCTCGATTGACTAGCTATCAGCTCTCAGCGGTCAGCTCTCAGTGCGAGCTCGGTGTCTCGACAGGCGCTGCCCCGTTCAGAGGCTGAAAGCTGACAGCCGACAGCTGACCGCATGTTAGACATCCGCCGCCGCACTGGCGTCCTCCTGTTCGTCGTGATGATGGGGCACGTCTTCCTGATTTCGGTGCAGGTGCAGTCGAAGTCCGGAGTGCCGATGCTCCAGGCGGTCACCTTCGGCGCCTTTGCCCAGGTGCAGGGCGGCACGTCGTCCGTTCTTCACGGGGGTCGCAACTTCTGGGGGAATTACGTGGCGCTGCGGGGTGCCCGGGCGGAGAACGAGCTCCTGCACAAGCAGGTGACGGACCTGGAGATCCGGCTCCAGGAACAGCGTACGCTGGCCCTCCGGGCCACGCGGCTGCAGGAACTCCTGGATCTGAAGGCGAGTACTCCGCTGCCGACGAT
>JALZOC010000749.1 GCA_030857365.1 Acidobacteriota bacterium | reverse complement strand
ACGGCGGCGGAATCAGCCCGGCGGCTTTTTCGTGCGTCCAGGTCGCGCCTCCGTCCAGGCTCCTGGCGAGCATGTGCTCCTCGGGCTGCTGGCGGTCGATCGGATGGCCGCTCTCGGCTCCCCCGCCGCGCATATGACCCCAGCTGAACCCGACGAGAATCTCGTTGCCCCAGGCCCAGATGCCGTGATTGGCGGGCCAGCCGCCATACCTCCCCGGCGCTCGCGCCACGACCACGTGCGAGGGCGCGGGATCCACGGCAATGCCCGTGTCTTTCTTCATGTCGGCTGACTGGCCGCCGAGCGCCGCCACCGTGCAGGCGGCTCCCAGCGCCATCGCCGCGAGACGTGTCCGTTGTCTCATCGCTCGATCTCCTTCATCAACGCGGCAACGCGCGGCCGGCCTCTTTGACCCAGCGCTCGTTGAACGTCACATGCCTGATTGTCTTGAGGTTGTAGCTGTAGGTGACGTGCAGCGAGTCGTCGCGAGCCTGGACGATCGACGGGTAGTCGAACCGTTGCCCCGGAGCGTTCTCCAGGTGGCGAGTCCATCGCCACGTCTCACCATCATCCGACGAGATGGACACCGCGAGGCGGTCGCGAGGGCTGCTCTCCTTGTCGTTGTAGACGATCGCCAGCTCGCCGCTGGCCAGCGTGATCGCCTCGAGCCCTCCGCCCGGATTCGGCAGCGTGGTGGCCGACACGCGCGACCATGTGTGTCCGCCGTCGGTCGACTCACTGCGCTGAATCCGGTGCGCGGAGGTGGCGTCACGGAAGAACGCCACGAGCCGTCCATCACGGCGCTGCACGACTGAGGGCTGCGTCACCCCGAGACCAGGGACGGCGCGCGAGAACGTCCACGTGTCGCCGCCGTCGCGCGTGATCGCCATGGCCGCCACGTTGAAATTCTCGTTCGCAAGCGGCACCAGCCACGCGCCGTCCGCCAGCGCGAGCGGGTGCACCCGCGGCATCCATCCAAGCCGCCGCGCGAATGGATCGTCGAGCCGTTCCACCAGCCCGCGGGCGCGCTGCAGGCCATCGGGATTCTGCCGTCCCGCGCGCCGCCTCACGTCGTCCGCCTCCCGGGCCACAACCTCGTCGAGACCATCAGGCTTTGGCACCAGGACACCGGAACGATCCCACTTCGGGGGCCCCGCACTCTCGTAGTCACTGGATCGCCTGAATTGAAGAAGCGCACTCCCCCACGTGCGGCCCGGCACCGCGAGCAGCGTCGCGTGGACGAGCCACAGGCGCCGCTCGGCGTCGATGCCCAGCGCCGGATTGTTGTCCGACACGCCGAAGGTATCGGACATGACGAACGGCGCATCCCACGTGGCACTGCCAGCCGGGAGGCGCGCGCCCGCGATCCGCACGTCGTCTGCCTTGTCCTCGTCGCCTCCCTGAAAGTAGTCGCGCGCGTCCGGAGTGCCGTTCTCGTACCAGACCGCCAGCAGCGATCCGTTCGGCGTCTCGACGATGCTGGAGGCGTGGACGTGGCCGCGATCGCCCGCGAAAATGAAGCGCTCGCGGTGGAGCGGCACCGTAGCGGCGTGCGGCACTGCGGCGACAAGCGCGGTGAGGCAGAGCAGCCCGGCACCGGGACGGAAGGCGGGGACCATGCGCTACGGCCGCGGAAGCCCCGCGGACCCGCCGGTGGGCTGCTTGACAAGGCCGGTGCGCACCAGCCACTCCGGCAGCCATGCGGTGAACGCCGCGATCTGCTGGCGGCGAACGGGCGTCAGGGGGAGCGGAAGCGGCCCCGTCGGGAAGCCCCGCGCGGCGAGTCCAACGCGAATCCCCCATGGGGTCGGAAATGGCTCAATCTGCGAGATCAGCTCGTCGAGGAGTCCCTGGAGCCGCGCCGCCTCGTCGAACCGGTTCTCCACGAAGCTCCGATAGATGGATACGAGCAGCTCCGGGCAGAACCCCGCCACGCCGGAGATGCCGCCGTCCCACCCCGCCTGGAGTCCGACGTGCAGCACACGATCGTCCCCTACCAGCAGCGACCACGGCTGCGCCTTGCGGGCTGCGGCGAAGGCGGAGAGATTGTCCACCTGTCCACTGCTGTCCTTGATCCCGACGATGAACTCCGCCGATCGGAGGAGGTTCAACACAGTCTCGGGCGCCAGGCCGTTCGTGAAGCCGGGCAGGTTGTAAAGCAGGCACGGCGCACGGATCGTGTCGGCCACGCGAGCGGCGAACGCTTCCAGATCCTGCTGCTCGTACCGGAAGAACATCGGCATGGGCAGCAGGAGCGCACGGCTGCCGGCGTCGACGGCCGCACGTCCGAGCTCGACGACATGTCGCATCGAGGGTGCGCCGATGCCGACGAGCAGCGAGCAGCTGCCCGGCAGCCGCTCCGCCGCGCGGGTGATGAGACGCCTCCGGTCGGCGGTCTCGAAGTGCGGGTACTCGCCTGTCGCTCCCGCG
>JALZOC010000116.1 GCA_030857365.1 Acidobacteriota bacterium | reverse complement strand
TCGCCCGGGTGGCCGCGCTCGTCGAACAGCGCCGATGGGGTCTGCTGCCGCGGCTGCACCTGCCGCGGTGGCTCAACGTGGTTGCGGCAGTCGTGCTGATGGATTACACGCTCTACCTGTGGCACGTGCTGTGCCATCGCGTCCCGCTGCTGTGGAGAATGCACGCGGTGCATCACATCGACCGGGATCTCGACGCGTCAACTGCGCTGCGGTTTCACTTCGCCGAGCTGACGGTATCGGTGCCATGGCGCGCCGGCCAGGTCGCGTTGATCGGAGTATCTCCGTCTGCCTTGTCGATCTGGCAGACCTGGCTCATGGTGTCGATCCTGTTCCATCATTCAAACCTCGCCCTCCCGCTGCGCGTCGAGCGGGCGCTCGGACGGTTCATCGTGACGCCACACATGCACGGCATTCACCATTCGGCCGAGGGGGACGAGGCGAACGCGAACTGGTCGAGCGGCCTCACCGTGTGGGACAGGCTGCACGGGACGTTGAAACTGGACGTGCCTCAGCGGTCCATCACGATCGGCGTCAGGTCATTTGACGAACCCGCACGCGTTCGCCTCCCGCGCATGCTGGCGCTCCCCTTCACCGCCACGCAGATCCCCGGCTGATGGCGTCCGCCCGGCCGCCGGCGTTGAGGGGCCTTCACGGCCCATAGTGCGACTGCCACCCACGTCCTGATTCGAGAAGGACCAGACGCCACGACTGCCCGGCGCAGAGACGCCTCATCGTCGATGTCGTACCAGGGATGGTTTATACCCCCGCCGGAAGCCGCGAGGAGCTCGAATCGGCGGCCTCCGCCCGCTGGGAAAGCCTCGCGCAGAAGCGAGTGGTGATCTTGGCGAGCGGATGGCCGCCGCCTTCAGGGATCTCCACGCGCTCCGCACGCGAACACCCACCGTCGTGCTCGACCCAGGGAGATGCAGGAAGGCAGACAACCTTTCAGCCGGGTCGCACCTCCGTGAGTAAAATGGGCTTCGTGACGCGCCAGTTGACGCTTCGTGAGCTCGAGGAAGGTTTGGAATCGGCGCGCGCGAGATCCTTCCAGTCGCTGAGCTGGACCTGCACACGGGTCTCGTCGGCGACACCTGGAACCAGCGTGCCAGCTCCCGCACCCCGGACGGCTCGCCGCATCCCGATATGCAGCTGAATCTGATGAATGCTCGCGCCATTGCACTCATCGCAGGGCCCAGCGAGCGGTGGCCGCTGGCCGGCGATCAGCTCTACCTGGATCTGGATCTGGCCTCCGAGAACCTGCCCGCCGGCACGCGCCTCGCGCTGGGAACCGCCGTGATTGAAGTCACCCCCCAGCCCCACACGGGCTGTCGCAAGTTCGTGGAGCGTTTTGGCGCCGCCGCGATGAAGTTCGTCAACTCACCCGTGGGACGACGCCATAACCTGCGCGGAATCAACGCAAAGGTCGTGCAGCCTGGGACGGTTGCCGTGGGGGACGTGGCACGCCGGATCTCGTCCTCTGAGCGGAACAACGCGCGGGTAGGCCAGAACAGTTACGTCAGAAAGGGCGCAAAGTCGTATGCGCCCGAGCCCCCGCGCGGGTCGAAGATCGCTGTAACGCAGAGAGCACGCTGGAGCAGGTCTTGCTCTGTTATACGCATGCGGCTGTTTCCTTTCCCCTCGGCCTCGTGGCTTCTCGTGTGTCTCATCGGTGCGCCGCAGCTGGCCGCCGCCCAGGCAGCCAGCCCGCAGAGCGACCGCCAGGCCATTATGGCGATGCTCGATTCGCTGATCGCGACGGGAGAGCCCAGCCACACCTCGCACGACGAAGGAGAACAGCTCCAGCACGGCGTGGACGAAGCCATCGCGCGCGGGGACGCCGAGATCGAAGCGCTGGCGATTCGCGCGGCATCGCCGCTGAGAGCCTGGCTCACCCCGCCCGTCAGCTCGACCCGCGACTTGCCGTCGATCAGTTTTGATACGGCGGCCGTTCTGCGCGTCAGACGGGCACTGTCGTATTCCGCTCGCGTGTTCGCGTCCGTCGACGGCGGCGAATTCGTCTTCGTGCGAGCTGTCCGCTCGGGAAAGCGAGAGGGCGGCCGCATCGACGTCCTGTTGCCGAAGTCAGCCACGCTTCCGGGCTTTCACGTGTTGCGCGTGAAAGCCGAGCTCACGTTCCGCGCGGCAGCAGGCGCGGCTCCATGGACGGAAACCCGTGCACTGCGGCCCCTGACCTACGCGGTGTACGACGCAGCCGCTGAGGCCGACGCACCGCTTCGAGCGCTGGTGTACGGACCCGTGTCGACACCAGTACGCGAGCTGGATCCGCTGCTGGGGGATGAGCCGTTCGCGGTGTGGCTCAACGCTATTCTCTCGGCGCGCCGCGAGGATGCCGACCCTGCACCGGACTGGATGTCCCGTTATTGCGACGAGCGTACGAGCGAAGCGGGCTCCAGACTCGCCCCCACGGCCATCTGCTCCGTCGTCTACTTTCAGGCCAGGGGCGGCATCGGCCAGATCTGGTTCCGCACCGCCGACATCGGCGAGACGCCACGCGGCATCGAGTGGGTGCGCGCGGCGCCGCCCCGATTCGAGGGGATGGTCATTCAGCACTCCGCGCCGGACAGCCGGATGTTGTCGGGACTGCCAGCGCTGCTCGATACCGCCCCGGAATCGCGACCGACAGGCGACGTCTCTATCCTCCCCGGAGACATCATCGTCTCGCAGCCAGCGCCGCAAGCGGGTGGGCTCGCAGACGTCACCGTCACGGTGCGCAATGGTGGTCAGGGCGACCTGCACAAGGCCCTGATCTACGTGACGTGGGGGGTGAGCGCAACCGAGCGCGGAATCACGCGGCAGTTCGTCGTCGACATCCCGGCCCAGGGGTCCACCGTTCTCAGGCTGCAGGCCCGTTTCCCGAACGGCTATGGATTCGTCATGGCGCTTGGAACGCAGCTCGGTGAGCATGCGCCTCAGGACGCCTGGGCGCCCGATCCGACGCCGCACGACACGTGCGCGTTCCGTGTTGTAAACGCGCGCCTGGCACCCGCGCGGTATGCCGAGTCGCTGCTGCAGGCTGCGGGCGGCTGCAGCGGGAAGTGACCGTACTCGAATGCCGCGCGGCGCTCGCGACTCGCGCGGCGAGAGCATAGATCGATCCGGCGCGCGCGCACACCAGAGCACCACCGCCTGTCGGTTCCCTCGTGGAGTTCACCGCACTGTCGCTTCACCCGCGCCTGACTCCACCTGAACGACGCGCCGGCTCGTAGCCTTACGGGGCAGCTTGGTTGCTGAGTCAATCGCCCGGCCCCATTCACCTGGCATCAACGTTGAAGACGCGCGAGGCGGGACCAATTCCGCCCTGTCGTGAAGGAACGTCAATGCTGAAAATCGCAATCATTCTTGGGAGTACCCGACCCGGCCGCAACGGCGAGGCGGTGGCGAAGTGGGTTCACGGCGTGGCATCCAGGCGCACCGACGCCGAGTACGCGCTCGTCGACATCGCCGACTACAACCTGCCACTGCTCGACGAGCCCGTCCCGCCGTCGATGGGCAAGTACTCCAAGCCCCACACGACGCGCTGGGCCTCGACGATAGCCTCGTTCGATGGCTTCGTCTTCGTCACGCCTGAATACAACCACAGCACATCCGGCGCGCTGAAGAATGCCCTCGACTTTCTGTACGCCGAGTGGAACAACAAGGCCGCCGGATTTGTCAGCTACGGAGGCGCCGGCGGGGCACGCGCGGTCGAGCACCTGCGGGGCATCATGTCGGAGCTGCAGATCGCGCACGTGCGCGCCCAGGTGCTGCTGTCGCTCGCGACCGACTTCGAAAACTACAGCGTCTTCAAGCCTGCCGGGCGCCATGAGCAGACCCTTGGCGGCATGCTGGACCAGCTGGTGGCCTGGGCCGGGGCGATGAAGACGCTGCGCGCCTGAGGGGGTTTGCCCAGCCGGCACCGTAGAGGCGACCGGTGACGACGTTATTCGGTGCCGCGTTCGAAGGCAGGAGCGCGCGAGCGCGACAGGTTCAGGGCGCTGTTGATCAGGCCGACGTGCGAGAACGCCTGTGGAAAGTTCCCCGCCAGCCGGCCGCGCTGCGTGTCGTAGCCTTCCGCGAGCAGCCCCACGTCGTTGCGCACCGACAGCAGACGCTCGAACAGACGATGCGCGTCGTCGTGGCGCCCGAGCAGCGCCAGGTTGTCCACGAGCCAGAAACTGCAGAGCAGAAAGGTGGCTTCACCGGGGGGGAGTCCATCGACCTCAGGGTCGGTGTCGTACCGCGACACGAACCCCTCGTGGGTGAGCTGACGCTCGATCGCCTCGACGGTGCCGCGCACGCGCGGATCGGACGCGGGCAGGAAACCCACGAGCGGCAGCATCAGCAGACTCGCGTCGAGGTGCCGGGAGCCATAGGACTGCACGAAGGTTCCCTGTTGAGCATCGTACCCCCGCGTGCAGACTTCCCGGTGAATCGTGTCGCGAATGGCGCGCCAGCGGTCGAGCGGGCCGTCGAGGCCGAACTGCTCGATCGTCTTCACGGCCCGATCGAGCGCCACCCACGCCATCACCTTCGAATGGGTGAAATGGCGCCGCGGTCCCCGGACTTCCCAGATGCCTTCGTCCGGCTCCTTCCACGCGGACTCGAGATAGGTGACCAGGGCGCCGTCGATCCGCCACTCGTCGTCATCACGCTCGACGCCGAGCTTCCACGCCTGGTAGGTCGCGTCGACCACCTCGCCGAAGACGTCGAGCTGGAACTGGCTGTGTGCGCCGTTTCCGACGCGAACCGGGCGCGAGGCCTCGAAGCCGGGGAGCCACGGCAACTCGACCTCCGTCAGCCGGCGCTCGCCCCCGATGCCGTACATGATGTGAATCTGATCAGGGCGGCCGGCCACCGAGCGCACGAGCCACTGGCGCCACGCACGAGCCTCTTCCTTGTAGCCGGCGTTCAGGAGGGCGAGCAGTGTGAAGGTGGCATCGCGCAGCCAGCAGTACCGGTAGTCCCAGTTGCGTACCCCGCCGAGCTCCTCGGGCAGCGACGTCGTGGGCGCGGCGACGATTGCGCCCGTCGGCCGGTACGTGAGCGCCTTGAGGGTAATCAGGGAACGCATCACCGCGTCGCGCCACGGGCCCTCGACCGTGCAGCGGGCCGACCACGCCGTCCACCATTGCTCGGTCTGCTGCAGCGCATCCTCGGGATCCAGCTCGCCCGACGGCGCCAGGTGCGAGGGGAACCATGTCAGGTCGAACGGGACGCGCTCCCCCTCCCTCACGACGAACTCGCTCAGCGTCCGGAACGCTTCACCCCGGAGCGGCACCGGCGTTCGCAGGAGCAGGCTGTCCGGGCCGCCGACGGCTGAGATGCCGCCGGGCACTCGGCGCACCCAGGGGACAATACTGCCGTAGTCGAAGCGGATGGTGAGCTCCATCCGCATGCGAACCTGCCCGCGCACACCGGTCACGATCCGTACGACGTCGGGCAGTCCGGACCGCACCGGCATGAAGTCGATCAGCGTGACCACCCCGCCGGCCGTGGTGAATTCCGTCTCGAGGATTGTCGTGTCGCCGCGGTAGCGGCGGCGCACGGACGTGACCGGATCGGCAGGCGTCAGCAGCCACCGGCCCTGCTCGGGAGTGCCCAGCAGCGCGGCGAAACAGGCCGGCGAATCGAAACGCGGAAAGCACAGCCAGTCGATGGAGCCATCACGACTGACGAGGGCCGCCGTCTCGCAGTCACCAATCAGCGCGTAGTCCTCGACAAACGCCATTCGCCTCCCAGGCTCGAGCGATTTCCATACGGCGGCTGGCACACACGCCTGCGGCAAATGGGGACCGCCGGCGCGGCGGCCGCAATCAATGCATGCGCCATTCGTGCCAACGGGACGGGACGGCCCTGCGGCGCGGCAAAGTCCGCAGGCACGCAGGAGGCGTTGCCGGCTAGTGATGGCGGACCGAGGCGAGACACCCCCCCGCGCTGAACGCTTCACTCAGTGCGGTCTCCGCCCGCGCGGCGGCAAACGAAGAGCTCGCGGGGAAATTGAAGCGGCCCTGGTTGTTCCGCCATGTGTTGTCGAGCGGGGGCGCATCGAAGAGGTCGAACAGCAGGCTCGGGGCGAGATTCAGCAACGCGTTTCCCGTCGCATCGTTTCCCTCGATGGTGTTGCCGCTCGCGACGCCGACGGCAGCGATGCCTGCACGCCCATTGTCGCGGACCCGATTGTTGCGGATTGTGTTTCCGGAGTTGCCGGCGAAGTTGCTGACGAGAATGCCCCAGTGGTTGCCGACGACCTCGTTGTCGACGATCTGATTGCTCGTGTTCTCGGCACCCGAGAACAGGTTGATCCCTCAACCAAACCGGCCTGGCACGGTCTGCGCGCCATTATTCAGGATGCGGTTGTTCCGTATGACGTTGTTGCGGCTGCCCCCCGCGATCATGAGACCGTCGTGACCGTTGTTCCGGAGAATGTTTTCGAAAACCTGAGAGCCGCCGGCTCCGAGGAGCACGACGCCTTCGAAGAGGTCCACTCCGGGCGCGAGCGGCGGGGCGGAGTTGGCAGTCTTGCTGTTGTTCGAGTGCACCTCGTTCTGGCGCACCACCACGCCCATCGCGTTCTGGACCACGATTCCGCGCTCGAAGTTGCGGACCACGAAGCCGGAGATTTCGACCTCGCGAACGCCATTCACGTGGATGCCGATGCCGCGCCCGCCATCGACGCTCGAACCGTCGAGTATCGCCCCCACGCCGCGCAGCTTGATGCCCGGCTTGTCGATCACGACCCGTTCGGCATGCGGACCGCCATGGACCTCCACGACTTCGCCTGGCGGTGCAGCCTGCAGCGCCGCTGCGATAGAGATGAAACTGGCGGTGGGCCCACCGACGACATACACCACCTCCGACGGTGACGTCGTCGCGGTGCCGCAGCCCAGAATCCCCATGCACGCCAGAGCGACCAATGTCCCCATCAGTCTATTCCCGCACCGGTTCACAATGCCTCCTCTCCGTGCCGATAGACGCAGACGGAACCTGCTGGCGTTACCTGGAGCCGCTACGCGTCTTGCCCGCGCGACGCATTGAGAAGCTACGCTCTTCACTGATGGGCGTCAACAGGTACGCTGGCCACTCACCGGGCCACGGTCGGGGACTGTCGCGCCTGCCGCCGTCGTGCGGCCGGGCAGCGTGCCGCGCGTCCCGCCCGGCTCAGCTGGACAGCCGCTTCACCGCCGCTACCGTACGATCCGAGAGCCGGCCCCCAGACGCGAGACTCCCGTCCCGCGCGAGGATGCCGTGGAGCGCTCGCATCGTGGCCAGCGCCGCGGTCCGGTCTCCGGCGCGTTCCTGGAACCCCCCAAG
>JALZOC010000115.1 GCA_030857365.1 Acidobacteriota bacterium | reverse complement strand
CGCCACGGAGGCTTCCCGGCCGCTGCTCCTGAAGTCCTCGACGGTTGCCACGCCGCTCAGCACGTACGCGAAGAGCACGTAGAGCACGGTGCAGACGACCAGCGATCCGAGAATGCCGATCGGCATGTCGCGCTTCGGGTTCCTCGCCTCCTGCGCGGCCGTGGAGACCGCGTCGAAGCCGATGAAGGCAAAGAACACGACACCCGCCGCCCCGAGAATGCCCATGATGCCGCCGTAGTTGTGAGCGACGCCCTGGGGCGTGACGTATGTGGTGGAGTCGGGGATGAACGGCGTATGGTTTGCCGGGTCGATGAATCCCCACCCGATCGCGATCACGAGCATCACGATCGCGACTTTGACGACCACGATGATCGAGTTCACGAAGGCCGATTCCCTCGTCCCGCGGACGAGCAGCGCCGACAGCAGGCCGAGAATGATCACCGCGGGAATGTTCATCACTCCCTGAACGTCGCCGCCGGGCATCGTCTCGAAGGGCGAATGCGACCATTCGTACGGGATTCGCATCCCGAACCATTCCAGCACCCGGTTGAGGTACTCGCTCCACGCGATCGCGACGGTGGCCGCGCCCACCGCGTACTCCAGTACGAGGTCCCAGCCGATGATCCACGCCACGAACTCGCCCATCGTCGCGTACGAATAGGTGTACGCGCTTCCCGCGATTGGAATCATCGAAGCGAACTCGGCGTAGCAGAGTCCCGCGAACGCGCAGCCCACGCCGGCGACGATAAAGGCGAGCGTAACCGACGGACCTGCCCGATCGGCAATGGCCGCCGCGGTCCGGACGAACAGCCCCGCGCCGATGATGGCCCCGATACCGAGGGTGACCAGCGCCCAGGGACCGAGCGTCCGCCTCAGCGTGCCCTCGCCGGTCGCGCGCGACTCGGCAAGCAGCCCGTCAATGGACTTCGTCCGGAATAGATTTGAGCTCATTGTCCCTCCGCGCGCGCGAGCGCGCTCAGTCACGACCGCCCTGAAACGGCTGCATTATACCTTTCACGTCCGGTAGCGGCTTCTGCGCCGCCGGATGCTGCCGGCCGACGCCAGCCGGCGTGTCTCATGAAATCGCCTGGATGAAGCGCCGCGTCCGACCTTCCACGTCGGCCTCCGCCAGAAGGTCCGTGATGACAGCGAGGCCAGTGGCTCCTGCCTCGACGAGGCTCGGTGCGCGCTCCAGCGTGACACCGCCGATGGCGACGACAGGTTTGCCGCGGCTCGATGCATACCGGACCAGATGGAGACCGCGTGCGGTGTAGCCGGTGTCTTTCGTCGTGGTTCCAAACACCGGCCCCACCGCGATGTAGGTCGCCGTGGTCTCGAGCGCAGCATCAATCTGCAGTTCGTCGTGCGTGGACACGCCGACGATCGTGCGGACCCCGACGACGGCTCGTGCATCCGGAACGGAAAGATCCTCCTGCCCCACGTGCACGCCGCCGGCGCTGCTCAGGCGCGCGATGTCCGCGCGATCGTTGATGACGAGCGTCGCGCCCGCGGCGCCGGTCACCGCCACCAGCCGATCCGCGAGGTCGAGAAACGCACCACTCGAGGGCCCCTTGCACCGGAGCTGAAGCAGCCGGGCGCCACCCGCCAGATACGCCTGCGCGAGCGCGACGGGGTCGTGCTTCCGCGCGGCGCACACGTGCGTGTCGATCAGAGGGTAGAGAAAGGGAGAGGGACCGAGTCCCGGCACTGCAGGGAGGGGCACAGCGCCTCTAGACGGCTTCGGCCAGGGTGCCGCCCGACGGCTTCTTCTCGACCAGGTAACGCTCCATGAAGCCTGTGTGGAGCCGTCCGGCGATGAAGTCCGGATCCGCGAGAATCTTGAGATGGAGGGGAACCGAGGTCTTGATGCCCTCGATGACCGTCATCTCCAGGGTCCGCCGCATGCGGGCGATGGCTTCCTGGCGATCGCGTCCGTGCACGATGATTTTCGCGATCATCGAATCGTAGTACGGGGGAATCGTGCACTCGGAGTGGATGAACGTGTCGACGCGCACGCCGGGGCCGCCGGGAACGCTGTAGGCGTGCACGACCCCCGGGGACGGTGCGAACGTCTCCGGATCCTCGGCGTTGATCCGGCATTCGATCGAATGGCCCGTGAACGTGACGTCCCCCTGCTTGAAGGACAGCCGCGCACCGGCCGCGATCCGGATCTGCTCCTTGACGATGTCGATTCCCGTGATCCATTCGGTGACCGGGTGCTCGACCTGAACGCGGGTGTTCACCTCGAGAAAGAAGAAGTTCCCCTTGTCGTCGAGCAGGAACTCGAACGTTCCGGCGTTGGTGTACTGGACCGCACGCGCGGCATCCACGACGATGCTGCCGAGCTTGCGGCGCATCTTCTCGGTGACGGCGACGGAGGGACCCTCCTCGAGGAGTTTCTGGTGCCGCCGCTGGATCGAGCACTCACGCTCGCCGAGGTGCACGACCGCTCCGTGATGGTCGCCGAGCACCTGGAACTCGATGTGCCTGGGGTTCTCGACATACTTCTCGAGGTAGACATCCCCGACGCCGAAGGCGGCCTCCGCTTCGCGCTGGGCCGTCTTGAGTCCCTTCGATAATTCCCCGGCCGCGCGGATGACGCGCATCCCGCGGCCGCCGCCGCCGGCCACGGCCTTGATGATCACGGGAAACCCGAGGTCTCGCGCAATCTTCAGCGCCTTCTCTTCGCTGTCGACCGGCCCGTCGCTACCTGGCAGAATCGGCACGCCGGCCTTCTTCATCGCGCGGCGCGCCCGCGCCTTGTCGCCGAGCAGGCGGATGACGTTGGGGGCCGGGCCGATGAACTTGATGTGGCAGGCCTCGCACACCTCGGCAAGATAGGCGCTCTCGGACAGGAACCCGTAGCCGGGATGGATGGCGTCGGCGCCGGTGATTTCCGCGGCGCTCAGCACCGCCGGGACGCTCAGGTAGCTGTCGGCGCTCCGGGCGGGCCCGATGCACACGTCCTCGTCCGCGAACCGCACGTGCAGCGAGTTCTCGTCCGCCTCCGAGTAGACGGCCACGGTCTTGATGCCGAGCTCGCGGCAGGCGGCGATGACGCGCAGCGCGATCTCCCCGCGGTTGGCGATCAGGATCTTCTTGAACATGGGTTCAGCGGGTCGGTGGCCTCGGGGTTCACGCCTTCCGGATCACGCGGTGCGGATCGCGAAGAGTCTCTCGCCGTACTGCACCGCCTTGCCGTTCTCGACGTACGCGCTGACGATTTCTCCCTCGTACTCGGACGTGATCTCGTTCATCAGCTTCATCGCCTCGATGATACAGAGCACCTGGTCCTTCTTGACGTGATCCCCGATCTCGACGAACGAGGGGGCGTCGGGCTCGGCCGACCGGTAGAACGTTCCGACGATGGGGGACTTCACGACCGCCAGGTCCACCGCTTCGACGTCCTCGGGGGCGGGGGCAACGTTCGCCGCCGGCACGGCGCTGACGAATGGCGCCGCCGGGGCGGGCGGGTGCACCGCCGGCGACAGGGCCGCCGGCGGCATCGGGTACGCGGCCGAGGCCTTCCGGACGCGGATCTTCAACCCCTCGCGTTCGAGCTCGAACTCCGCCAGGTCGTGCTGGCGAACCAGCTCCAGAATCCGCTCTATATCCTCGAACTCCATCATCCTCCAGCAAACGTCGGCGCACCCATGAGCACCGTGGCACGGAGCACCTGCACCGCGGCACGTACGCCCGTGTCCTTATAACTCTATCGGCACATCGGTGAGAACGTCGCAGCCGCCCTCCACGACCAGCACGTCGTCCTCAATCCGGACGCCACCCACCCCGTCGACGTACGCCCCCGGCTCGATCGTGAATACCATACCGGGCACGACGGGGGTGTCGGGGAGCGCCGCGGGCAGTTTGGCGATTCTCGGATCCTCGTGCACTTCGAGGCCAAGGCCATGCCCCGTGCCATGGCCGAACGCGTCGCCCAGGCCGTGCCGGGTCAGGACGTCCCGCGCCGCCGCGTCTATCTCGCTCGGGCGGGCGCCCGGACGAACGGCTGCCATCGCAGCCGCGTGGGCCTCCCTGACCGCCGCCTTCAACCGGACGAGCGCCGGCGCCGGCACCCCGACGTGCAGCGTCCGGGTAAGATCCACGCAGTATCCGTCGTAGACCCCCCCGAAGTCCAGCACCACGCCGTCCCCATCGGCGACCAGGCGGTCCCCTGGACGCGCATGCGGGCGCGCGCTGTTCGCCCCCGAGGCGACGATGGTCTCGAACGCCGGGCGTTCGAACCCGGCGGTTCTAAGGGCCGCATCGATGTCGGCCGCAACCATCCGCTCGGACCGCCCCGTCCGCACGAAGGACCGCACCGCACGTGCGACGAGGGACAGGCGACGGGCCGCTTCCCTCAGCGTTGCGATCTCCGTCGCATCCTTGATCTCGCGGCGAGCCTCGACGAGCCGTTCCGTCGGGATGAGCGATACCGTGCGGGTTCGGGAGGATTCGCGAATCGAGCGGTTGGACGCCAGCGACGCGGTCAGCCAGTTGAACCGGCCCACCGACAGCCAGGCCGCCTCCACTCCGGCCCGGGCCGTTCCGCCCGTTCGCAGGGCCGACACAATCGCCTCGTCGTACCCGCGATCGGGCACCACCAGCTCGATCGCTCCATCGGCGCGCGCGGCACTGAGTTCACGCGCGGCGGCGGCGTACCGGAAATCGGCGATCAGCAGGCACCGCGCCGCGGTCACCACAAGGACCCCGGCCGTACCCGAAAACCCCGTCAGGTAGCGGATGTTGGGCGGATGCGTGACGAGCAGCGCATCGAGACCCGCGTTGCGCAGGTCCTCGCGCAGGCGCTGCACGCGTGCCGCAAAGGGAGAGGCGTCAGCGGGCGGCGACACGGGCGTTGCGCGCGCGGGTTATCGCCTCGAGGAACGCCTCGAGCCTGCTCACCGCCGGAGACGCGGAGGGGGCGGCTTCCGCTGCGCCCTGCACCCTCTCCACTGATGGCTCGCCCGGAGCGGCGGCGCCGGTCAACGTGTGCATCTCCGCCATCGCACCGATCGCCGCGAGGTTCTCCGGGGCGAGCGCGAGGACGTACTCGAACTGCGCCTTCGCTTCGCTCACGCGCGCCGCGGCGGCGAGCGCGCGGCCGAGCGTGATGTGCGCGGACGGATAGGCGGGATGCCGGCGCAGTCCGGCGGTGCACGTCTCGATGGCGGCGTCGAACTGGCCCGCGCGGCGATACTCCTCCGCGAGCGCCGCGAAGGCGATCGACGCCGGGTCCATGCGGACCCGGCGCTTCAACTCCTCGATACGCGAACTGGGCTCCATGCGTGCCGGAATCTATTGCGGTGCAACTGACAGGCTGGCTGTCGCCTTCTTGCCCGTATCGTCCGTGACCGTCAGCACGACTCTGTAGCTGCGGGGCAGACTATAGGTGTGGGAGGTCGTCTGGCCCGATCCGAAGGTACCGTCGCCGAAGTCCCACGCGTAGCCGACAATGCGCCGGCCGGGCTGGGCCGTGGACGGAGCGGCATTGAAGTTGACGGGCTGATTGATCAGCGGATCCTCTGGAGAGAACACGAATGCTGCCGTCGGGCCGCTCGATGCCGACACGGTCAGACTCTGGGTCGTCGAGGCCGACCGCCCGAGCTGGTCGCTGATCCGAAGCGTCACGATGTAGGTGCCTGCCTCGTTGTAGGCGTGCGATGTGGTCCGTCCGGACCCGCTCCGCCCGTTGCCGAAGGTCCAGGAGTAGGCCGCAACCGGGTTGTTGGCCGGGGCGCACGAGCGGAGCGGATCGCCGCAGGCGGAAAACAGCACCGCCTGATTATCCTGCGCAACGGTCGGCGTGAGTGTGAAATAGGGCTGCAGCCCGTCGGGCGGCACGACAATGCCCGAGGGAACGAGCCGGATCGTCGCGAACCGGGAAATGCTGTTCGCATAGTCGTAGCCGATCGGCGTGACCGCAATGGCGACAGTCGTCCCGGTGTCGACCGCCGGTCCGGCCGGCGCGGCAGGCGCGGTGTAGACGAGCGTGGCCCGACCGTCCGTGCCGGTGACGATACTGCGCGCCGACAGGGAGCCGAAGTCCGCAACCACGCCGTCCACCACAATTTCGCTGCGGAGCGACAGGTTCCGCAGGGGTTTCCCATTGCTGTCGAACGCGGTGACCGTCACCACGGACTGCGACCCGCCGTCCTGTGTCAGCAGATCCGGCGACACGGTGACAGTGATCGAGGTGCCGAGCTCCGACGGACCGGTAAGCCGCGGTGCGTCCTGGCTCTTCATCGTGCAGCTGCTCGACAATGCCACGAGGGCCGCCGCCGCCGTGAGAGTCCACCGCCTGAAAGTTGTCTGGTTCATGTGTGCCCCGCCGGTCCCCCGGCGCCCCTGTATCGCTGCCCAACGCGCAGCTGAAGCTGCGCGCTCCGTGTGTCTCCGACCCTTTACATCCGCGCCGTACCGTGCGTGCTCCGGCTGCCTGTCCCGCGGCGCCACGACCGCGGGTTTTCCCTAATTCTCATCCCCGAAATTGGCGAAGCTGATGCCCATCGTCGCGGTGGCGCTCACCGCCCGCCCGGTCTGATCGTGCCCGTAGAACGTCACCTCGGCGATCGTGGAGATCACGAGCCCGTTCAACGCGCGCGCTGCGAGCGGCGCCTCCATCTTGGCCTGGTGCCGGACGATCATGAAGCTGGTCGGGCTGCCCGGGACCGTGGAGGTGAAGGCGCTGTCGAACGTATACGGCACGTCGACACCCTCCCTGTTCCGGCCGTCCGACCTGGTGTAGCTCACGCGATATCGGTTGACGGTGATCCGGTTCGCCTGCGAGGGAGCGGTGGGGTTTGTCAGCGACCCCGGGTCCTTCATCCCGATGGAGAACTCCACGTCGGCCGAATCGTCGAAAATCGTCGGCGACTGATCGACCATCGACACGACATCGGACCGCAGGGTGCCCCCCCCGGACGACGACGCCTGCAGGCTGTTGACGATCAGAAAGGACGAGGCCGTCCCCTCGCGCGCGACGGTCCCGCACGACATCACTGCGAGACCCAGGATGACGACGATGGCCAGGCGGATGGCAGCTCCCCAGACGGCTTTAGTCATGATGCTCTCAACCCCTCAGGATGCGCGGCGTGATGAAGATCAGCAGCTCGCGGCTTTCGTCCGTGTTCGTGTCTTTTCTGAACAGCCAGCCCAGCAGAGGCACGCGGTGCAGCAGCGGCGTCCGTTCGACCGACGTTTGTTCCCGACTCACGAAGATGCCGCCGATAATCGTCGTCGCGCCGTCGTTCACCTGCACCTGTGTCGTGGCGCGCTGCGTGTCGATCGGGGGAATGCCGTTCACCTGCCGG
>JALZOC010000748.1 GCA_030857365.1 Acidobacteriota bacterium | reverse complement strand
AGTTCGGGGTTCGCGAACGCGAGGTTCCCGGACATCGGTCGGTAGTCATCAGTGAGAGGCATAGTCAAATGGGCCGGATTCTGGTAGCGGACGATCACGACTCCCTGCGACGCGGCATTGTCCGCGCGCTGTCGGACGCGCAGCACGAGGTGGAGGAGGCGCCGAATGGCAACGTCGCCATCGAAAAGCTGCACGAGGGTCAGTTCGACGTGGTGCTGAGCGACCTCAAGATGGGGGGAAGCGACGGCATGGACGTGCTGCGGTCCGCGAAGTCCCTGCACCCGAATACGGCGGTGATCCTGATGACGGCGTTCGGGTCGATCCACACGGCCGTCGAGGCGATGAAGATCGGCGCGTTCGACTACGTCCAGAAGCCGTTCGAGATCGAGGAAATGGAGCTCAAGATCGCCAAGGCGATCGAGCACCGGCGCCTGAAGCACGAGATCGAGTACCTCCGCCACACACAGCAGGACATCTACGACTTCGACCGGATCGTGGGCGCGAGCGGTGCGCTGCAGTCGGTGCTGACGGTCGTGAAGAAAGTCGCGAAGAGCAATACGACCGTCCTCATTCGCGGGGAAACGGGCACCGGCAAGGAGCTCATCGCCGGGGCGATTCACCACAACTCGCTGCGGGCGGGCCGTAACTTCGTGAAGGTGAACTGCGCGGCGCTCCAGGAGAATCTGCTCGAGTCCGAGCTCTTCGGGCATGAAAAGGGGGCGTTCACGGGCGCCGACAAGCAGCGCGTGGGGCGCTTCGAGCAGGCGGACGGGGGCACGCTCTTCCTCGACGAGATCGGCGACATGAGCGCGAACACGCAGGCCAAGATCCTGCGCGTGCTCCAGGAGCACGAGTTCGAGCGGCTGGGCGGCACGCGCACGCTCCGGGTCGACGTCCGGCTCATCGCGGCGACCAACCGCAACCTGCCGCAGATGGTGGCGAACGGCCAGTTCCGTGAGGACCTGTATTACCGCCTGAACGTCGTGTCGATTGAAATGCCGCCGCTCCGCGAGCGCAAGGAGGACATCAACCAGCTGGCCGGATTCTTCCTGCGGCGCTTCGCCGGTGAGCTGAAAAAGCGCGTCGACGGGCTGGGCACCGACGCTCAGAAGCTGCTGATGCGCTACAACTGGCCGGGGAACATCCGTGAGCTGGAAAATGCCATCGAGCGGGCGGTGCTGCTGACGGAGGGGCCGCAGCTGAGCTGCGGCGATCTCGCGCTCGGCGAACTGTCCACCGGCCACGGCTCCGGGGATCAGAGCCCGGTCGTGAAGATTCCGCCGACCGGGATCGCCCTGGAGGAGATCGAGCGCCAGGCCATCCTCGAAGCGCTCAAGATGTCGAACTGGGTGCAGAAGGACGCCGCGGAGCTGCTCGCAATCAGTCCGCGCGTGATGAACTACAAGATCAAGACGCTGGGAATCGACTACTCGCGTGGGGGGCGCAGGCCAATGGTGGAGTCGCTCGCGTAACGCTCTCTACGCTTTCGGGTGCGCCTTCTTGTAGGCCTCCATCAACTGGGCGGAATTCACGTGCGTGTAGCGCTGCGTGGTGCTGAGGCGCGCATGCCCCAGGAGCTCCTGAATGACCCGCAGGTCGGCGCCGCGTTCCAGCAGGTGCGTGGCGAACGAATGCCGCAGCGCGTGAGGGCTGATGCCGAACCGCGTGCTGCAGGACGCGACGTATCTCCGCACCAGCCGATCCACGCTCCGGGTCGAGAGCCGGCCGCCGCGGTAGTTCAGGAACAAGGGGTCGACCTGGCGGCGGGACCGCTGAGCGCCGGCCCTGACCACGGGCTCCCGCCTTCCCGACGCCCCTGAACGGGCGCCCGGCTGCCCCGCGCGGCTGGGAGGTGCCTCCTCCGGGGGGCCGGCTCGAATCACGTCGCGGTCCCGCATCCAGGCCCGAAGGGCTGCCTCCGTGGATCGATTGAATGGCACGATGCGCTCCTTGCCTCCCTTCCCCAGCACCCTGACCACACGTCCGCTCAGATTGACGTCTTCGAGTCCGAGCCCCACCAGCTCGCTCAGGCGCAGCCCCGACGCGTAAAACAGCTCGAGGATCGCGCGGTCGCGGCGGCCGAGCGGCGCCGAGCCATCCGGCATCTCCAGCAGGCGCGACATCTCGGCCTCCGCCAGGTGCGCCGGCAGCCGCTGTTCCCGTTTCGGCGTGCCGACCAGGCCGGCAGGGTCCCCCTCGATTTCCCCTTCCCTGCGCAGGAAACGGGCGAAGCTGCGAAGCGCCGCCAGCTTCCGGGCGGCCGATCCGCGCGAATTGCCCCGCCTGTGCAGATCGCCCAAAAACGCCCGGATGTGCAGGTGCTGAAAATCGGACAGCGCGAGATCCGGGCGCCGCCGCGCGAGGTGCCGCGCCGTGAAGGTGACGTACTGCGCGAGGTCGCTCTCGTACGCCCGCACCGTGTGGCTCGAGGCG
>JALZOC010000747.1 GCA_030857365.1 Acidobacteriota bacterium | reverse complement strand
CAACACGGACGAGTCCTGGGACCAACTCGACCGCGGCGCGTTCGTGCCCCGCGTATCGTCATCCCCTTAGCAACGGTTCACATCTTCTGCACGTGCTCCTCGTCGAGGATTTCCTGCACGGTCAGCAGCTTGATAATTCTACCCGTCCGCTTGTGAAACGCCGCGCACTCCTGTTCGGCGTCGCGGGAGTAGCTCCTGTCACCTTTTTCCGCTCCGCGCCATCGCCCCGAGAAGGGAACCCGTCTGATCGCACCGACGGAACGCACGTTGGTGGAGGGGGTGGCGAGGAAGAAGGAGATGTACAGCTGCGGGGCTAACGGTGCATCGCCAGGCTGGCGACGACGGCCGTGAGCTCGGCGGGTTCCACGGGCTTGGCCACGTGCGTCTGGAAGCCGGCGCGAAGCGCCCGCATGCGGTCTTCGGCGCGCGCGAAGGCCGTCAGCGCCGCGGCGGGCGTCCGCCCGCCTTCCTCAGGCGGCAGGGCCCGCACCTTGCGGATCAGGTCGTAGCCATCTTCAACCGGCATGCCGATGTCGCTGAGGATGACGTCCGGCCGCTCGCGTCGGATGAGGTCCAGGGCCTCGGCTGCGCTGGACGCGAGCAGGACGCTCGCGCCGCAGCCTTCAAGGACGCGGCGCACGAGCCCGCGCGCGTCCGGTTCATCGTCCACCGCCAATACTTTGATACCGTCAAGCGACGGGTGGTCGATCGCAGGGGGAGCATGGCCGCGGCTGGCCGGATGTGCGCGGTGCGCCGACTCGTCAGGCGCATGCAGGATCACGAGCGGCAGCTCGACGCAGAACGTGGCGCCCTGCCCGGCGCCGCCGCTCTTGCCGCGGACCGTCCCGCCGTGCAGCTCGACGAGTTGCTTCACGATCGAGAGCCCCAGCCCCAGCCCGCCGTGGCGGCGCGTCGTGCTCGCGTCGGCCTGGCGGAACCGCTCGAACAGGTGCGGCAGGAAATCCGGCGCGATCCCCTCGCCCGTGTCAGTGACGCACGCTTCGAGGTGGCTGTTCACGCGCTCCAGCGCGACCTGCACCTTCCCGCCCTTGGGCGTGAACTTGATCGCGTTGGACAACAGGTTCCAGAAGCACTGCTGGAGGCGCGCCGGGTCGCCGCGGACGGGGCCGGCGAGCGGGTCGAGCATCGTTTCGATGCGGATGCCCTTGGCGTCGGCCGACTGGCGCACGGACGCGATGGCGGCCTTGATCACGTCCTGAACGTCTACGCGCTGGACGTCGAGCCGAATCTTGCCGGAGATGATGCGGCTCATGTCGAGCAGGTCATCGATGAGCTGCGTCTGCACCCGCGTGTTCCGCTCGATCACCTCGAGCCCTTCGGCCAATTCCTCATCGCCGGCGGCGCGGGGGAGCAGGATCTGCGCCCAGCCGAGGATGGCGTTCAGCGGGGTGCGCAGCTCGTGGCTGAGCGTGGCGAGAAACTCGTCCTTCATGAGGCCGGCGCGCTCGGCCTCGGCGCGGGCGGACCGCTCGGCGTTCAGCAGCTTCTCGCGTTCCTCGGCGGCGCGGGCGACGCGCTCGTAGAGCCGAGCGTTGTCGATCGCGACGGCGGCCTGCCCGGCGACGCCGACGATGAGTCGCTCGGTGCGCTCCGTGAAGACGCCGGGCTCGGGGTGGCCGAAGAACAGCCCCCCGATCACCTCGCCGGAGCGGGAGACGACGGAGACGGCGAGGTAGCTCCGCACGGGCAGGTGGCCGGCGGGCATGCCTTGGTGCGGGCCCATCTGGCCGTAGCGCGGATCCTTCGTGATGTCGTCGGAGCGGACGACGCCCTCGTTGTGGAACGTCGGGTGGAAGATGGACGTGGCGCGGGGCAGGCCGAACTTCTCGAACGCCTCGCGGGGGGCGCCGGACAGCGTGTACAGGACGAGGGCCTCGCCGCTGGCGGCGTCAACGACGTTGTAGAAGAACGCGCCGAACTTCGCGCCGCTCAGCTCCGTCGCCGCGTCGGTCACCGACTGCACCAGCTCCCGCAGGTCGAGCTGCGACCCGATCAACTGGCCGGTCTTGTTCAGCAGCTCGAGGAGACGCGTCTCGTCGTGCAGGGCCTGCTCCATCCGCTTGCGCGCCGTGATGTCGCGGGCGATCCTGGAGGCGCGAATCACCGTCCCGTCGGCGTCGCGGATTGGCGAGAACGACAGGGAGATGTCCAGCAGGGTGCCGTCCTTGCGCATGCGGGCGGTCTCGTAGTAATCGATGTGCTCGCCGCGCTTGAGCCGCTCGAGGATCATCGCTTCCTCGCTCACGCGGTCCGGCGGCATGAGGATCGTGATGGGCCGGCCGATGACCTCGTCGGCGGTGTAGCCGAAGATCCGCTCGGCACCCTCGTTCCAGGTCTGGATGATGCTGTCCAAGGTCGTGCTCATGATCGCGTCGGCGGACGACTCGACGATGGCGGCAAGGCGGGCGCGCAG
>JALZOC010000114.1 GCA_030857365.1 Acidobacteriota bacterium | reverse complement strand
TTCTGGAGCAGGGTCGCTGACATGGAACGATCGATGGTACTACATCGGGGATTGGGGATGGGGGATCGGGGACTGCTGGATTGGTTCTTGCTCAGGCGTGGGCGTGCCCGGTCCGTTCAAGGGCTTAGCCGCGCCATGTTTCGAAACTTGCGCTGTCGGGCGAGGGAGACGGTGCAGGAGATCCCCCCTGAGGAACGATCCAGAGCTTCCGTGATCTGGACGCGTGGAAGACAGCGATGGATCTGGCGCTGACGACCTATGCTCTTGTCAGGAAGCTCCCCGCCGCTGAGCGTTTCGAATTGGGCGCCCAGCTTCGACGCGCCGCGATTTCGATTCCTTCCAACATCGCGGAGGGAAATGCCTGCGGACCCCGGCGACGATACCTCAATCACTTGCGCATCGCAATCGGACGTATCAAGCCGTGCTAACTGTTACCGAGTGATCCATCATCGCGCCCCAAATCGGGTTACCCATGAAAGGACGGATTCATGGGAGCCTCCCGAGTGGGACCACAGGCGACGCGAGAGTATTTGGGACGGATGCGGGATCGGTATGAACGAGCGGGGCGGGACGCAAAAGGAGCACTGCTGGACGAGGTGTGTGAGGTGACGGGGTATCACCGAAAGGCGGTGATCCGCCTGTTGCGGCGCGCCACGCCGCCGGCAACGGGCCGCCGCCGGGGTCGGGGGCTGGAGTACGGGCCTGAGGTCCTGGCGGCCTTGCGCGCCATCTGGACGGCGGCGGGCTATCCGTGGTCGGTGCGGCTCAAGGCGCTGCTCCCCGCGTGGGTGCCGTGGGGGCGGCGCCGCTTGCGGCTGACGCCGGCGACCGAGCGCGCCCTGCTGCGGATCAGTGCGCGGCAGATCGATCGCCGCTTGCGGCCGTTTAAGCAGGCGCTCCGCACGCGGATGTACGGGCGGACCAAACCGGGCACGCTGCTCAAACACCATATTCCCGTGCAGACGGAGCGCTGGAACGTCACGACGCCCGGGTTCACCGAAATCGATCTCGTCTCGCATTCGGGCGACTGCGCCGAGGGCGAGTTCTTGCACTCGCTGAATGTGACCGACATCCACACGACCTGGGTCGAAACGCAGGCGGTGCTGGGGAAGGGCCAAGAGCGGGTGCGCCAGGCGCTCGAGACGATCGCGGAGGCGCTGCCGTTCGCGTTGCGCGGGATCGATTCGGACAACGGGTCGGAATTCATCAACGCCCATTTGTATGGCTACTGCCGCACGCGCGCCATTCAGTTCACGCGCGGTCGGCCGTACAAGAAGGACGACAACGCGCATATCGAACAGAAAAACTGGACGCACGTGCGCAAGCTCGTGGGCTACGACCGGTATGATTCGCCGGCCGCGCTCGCGGCGCTCAACACGCTGTATGCCGAGGTGCGGTTGCTGCAGAATCTGTGGCTACCCTCGGTGAAGCTCGTCAAGAAGACGCGGGTCGGCAGTCGGCTCCGCCGCGTCTATGGTCCGCCGGAGACCCCCTTTGACCGCGTCCGCGTGTGTCCGACGGCGGACGCAGCCAAAGTGGCGGCGCTGGCGAAACTCCACGCCACCCTCGATCCCTTTGCGCTCGCCGTCCGGATCGAGCAGCAGCAAGAGCGACTCTATGCGCTCGTGAATCATCGCCGCGGCGGCCGGCCTATGGACGCTGCCAGACCTGTGGAAAACGCCCAGACCGCGTTTTCCACAAGGTCCTTGGAAAACCCACAGGCCGGGTTTTCCACATCGCCCACAGGCCCTCGTTCTGCTCGGTCTCAGAAGAAGACGACGGAGAAAACTCGGGTAACCCGATTAACGGCGCGATGATTCAGCGCTCGGTAACCGTCTTCAATGGCTTGACAGGTCGGATCGCTCGCCGAACTCGATACGCAGCTTGAAATTGCGGGTCGCCTGCAGCTTCTTTCTGCAAGCGACACTGTTGTGGCCAAGCAGCAATTGACCACAACAGCTCGATTGCTACACGGCCTCGTTTGATCTCTACGAGTACCGCCTCCCCGATCCCCGATCCCCAGTCCCTACTCCGCTATAATGGGTGTCCCCCCATGGAATTCCTCGACAAGCTGAATCCTGAGCAGCGCGAAGCCGTGCTCCATCGCGACGGGCCGGTGCTCATCCTTGCGGGGGCGGGCTCGGGAAAAACGCGCGTCATCACGTACCGCATCGCGTACCTCATCGGCGACGGTCATGCCGAGCCTGACGAGGTCCTCGCGGTCACCTTCACGAACAAGGCGTCGCAGGAGATGCGGGAGCGCGTCGAGGCGCTCATCGGTGCAGCGTCGAGCCGTGTGTGGCTCTCGACCTTCCACTCCCTCTGCGCCCGGCTGCTTCGGCGCGAGGCTCCCAAGATCGGCCTCTCGCGCGACTTCGTCATCTATGACTCCTCCGACCAGGTCGCGGTCGTCAAGCAGGCGCAGCGGGAGCTCGGCATCGACGACAAGCTCGTTCCCCCGCGCGCGGCGCTGTCGCGGATCAGCCAGGCCAAGAACCGTATGGAAGGGCCGGACAGCCTGCGCGGCGGCTGGAACATCCGGGACGAGCAGATCGCCAGGATCTACGAGCGCTACCTTTCGGCTTTGAAGGACGCGAGCGCGCTCGATTTCGATGACCTGCTCCTGAAGACGGTCGAGCTGCTCGAAACCTCGGAGCAGACGCGCGAGTTCTACGCCCGGAAATTCAAGTACGTGATGGTGGACGAGTATCAGGACACGAACCGTCCGCAGTACATGCTCATCCGGCGGCTCGCCGAGATCCACCGCAACATCGCCGTGGTCGGCGATCCGGACCAGTCCATCTACAAGTGGCGCGGCGCCGACCTCCGGAACATCCTGGACTTCGAGCAGGACTTCGGCGAGGCGAAGGTCGTACGGCTCGAGCAGAACTACCGTTCGACACAGACGATCCTCGACGCGGCCACGGCGGTCATCAGCCGGAACCGCAACCGCAAAGAGAAGAGGCTCTGGACCGATCGCAAGGGGGGCGCCCGTATCGTCTACTTCCGCGGCAGCGACGAGCTCGAGGAGGCTGACTTCATCACGCGGTCGATCAAGCAGTACCGGTCGGAGGACGTCGACGCGCTCATGGCGGTGCTGTACCGCACGAACGCCCAGTCCCGCGCGATCGAAGATGCCCTCATGCGGGAGGGCGTCCCCTACAAGATCGTCGGCGGCGTCCGCTTCTACGAGCGCAAGGAGATCAAGGACGCGCTCGCCTATCTCAAGCTGATCATGAATCCGCACGACGACGTGAGCCTGCGCCGGGTCGTCAACGTGCCGGCCCGAGGCATCGGCAAGGGGGTGATGGAGACCCTGCAGGCGATCGATCCGGGGACCGTCCGGGCCGAGGTTCTGCCGCTGCTCGCGGCCGGCGTGCAGGAGGTCACGTCCGCCCGTTCGCTCTGGGCGAAGCTCGTCTACGCCGTCGAGGACGGCAAGCTGGCCGCACGCGCCACGGCTGCGCTCAGGACGTTCCGGGATCTCCTTACCAACCTCGCCGACGTGGCACGCAGGGAACCGGTGTCCATCACGATGGGCAAGATGCTCGACCAGTCGGGCTACCTGACGGATCTGCGGGAGGAAAACAGCGAGGAGGCGAACGAGCGGATCGAGAACCTGATGGAGCTCGTGTCGGCGGCGCGGGAGTACGAAATGCGGGAGGAGGAGGCCTCGCTCGGCGGCTTCGTCGATCGTCTCTCGCTCCTCTCCGAAGCGGATGAAGAGTCGGGGACGCGCGAAGCGAAGGTCTGGATGATGACCATGCACGCCGCCAAGGGGCTGGAGTTTCCGCTGGTCGTGATCGCCGGGCTCGAAGAGGGCCTGTTCCCTCACTCGCGCTCCGCCGAAAGCGAGGAGGAGCTCGAGGAGGAGCGGCGGCTGTGCTACGTCGGCATGACCCGCGCCGAATCCCAGCTGGTGCTCACGAGCGCGGCGCGGCGGCGGGTGTTCGGCGAGTATCAGGCGACGAACCCGTCACGCTTCCTCGACGAAATCCCCGCCGAACTCGTGGAACGGATCGCCCCGGCCTACGCGGCGACACACCAGCGCGCGTTCAATCATGGCCACTACGAGTTTCGAACGAACCCGTACGGGCGCCAGGGGAAGGCGCCGGGCCGCACGCGCGAAGCCGAGAGCGCCTACAAGTACGAGGAAGAGGATCAATCCGGCGGAAGCCTGCGGCCCGGCATGCGCGTGCGGCATGCGCAGTTCGGCGTCGGGACGGTGGTCTCCGTCGAAGAACACAACGACGATCACAAGATCACCGTGCGGTTCAACCTGGTGGGCGTGAAGAAGCTCCTCGCCAGGTACGCCAAGCTCGAGCCGGCGTGACGCCGCGCTATTCCGCGGGCGGCTCCGGGGCCGGATCCCCCGGCTGTGCCGGCGCGTCGGGGTCGTCCTCCTTCTCCGCCAGCTTGGCAATCGCGACGACCTCGTCCCCCTCCTCCATCCCGATGAGGCGGACGCCCTGCGTGGCGCGACCGATCGATCGCACGTCTCCCGCGCGCATGCGGATGATCATGCCCTGCTGGCTGATGATCATCAGCTCGTCGTCTTCGCGGACGTAGGCGATCCCGACGACCTTCCCGTTCCGGTCGGAGGTCTGGATGTTGATGATGCCGACGCCGCCACGTGTCTGGAGGCGATACTCGTCCAGCTCGGTGCGCTTCCCGTAGCCCTTCTGCGCGACGGTGAGGAGCGTGCCGCCCTCGCGGACCACTTCCATGGCCACCACTTCGTCGTCTTCCCTGAGCGAGATGCCGCGGACACCGTAGGCCGTCCGGCCCATGGACCGCACGTCGGTCTCCTGGAACCGGATCGCCATGCCGGCCCGTGTGCCGAGGAACACCTGCTCCCTGCCGTCCGAAAGCTCCACGGCGATGACCGAATCCCCCTCCTCGATTCCCATCGCGATGATCCCGCCGGCGCGCGGATTGCGGAAGAGCGACAGGTCGGTCTTCTTGACGACGCCCCGGCAGGTGCCCATGATCACGAACTGCTGGTCTTCCTGCTCCGGAAACTCCCTGACCGTCAGCAGCGCGGCAATCTTCTCGCCAGGCTCCATCGAGACGAGATTCGCGATAGCCTTGCCCTTCCCGCCGGGACCGACGTCCGGAATCTCGTGCACCTTCAGCCAGTACGCGCGCCCGCGGTCGGAGAAGATCATGATGTAGGCGTGCGTGGACGCGATGAAGAGATGGCTGACGAAGTCCTCTTCCCGCGTGCGCATCCCGATGCGCCCTTTCCCGCCCCGCCGCTGCATCCGGTAGGTGCTGATCGCCGTCCGCTTGATATAGCCGGTGTTCGTGACGGTGATCGCCATGTCTTCGTCGGCGATCAGGTCCTCGATGCGGAACTCCCCGCTCTCTTCCACGATCACGGTCCGCCGCGCGTCGGAGTAGTTCTCGCGAATGGCCCTGAGCTCGGAGAGCACGACGCCCATCAGGAGCTCCTCGCTCGACAGGATCGCGCGAAGACGTTCGATCACCTTGAGGAGCTCCACCAGCTCGTCGAGAATCTTCTGGCGCTCGAGGCCGGTGAGCCGCTGGAGCTGCATGTCCAGGATGGCCTGGGACTGGAGCAGCGACAGCGCGAAGCGCGTCATCAGGCCTTCACGCGCGTCGGCTGGACTCTTCGAGCCGCGAATAAGCTTGATCACTTCGTCGAGGTGATCGAGCGCGATCCTGAGCCCCTCGAGAATATGGGCGCGCGCCTCGGCCTTGCGCAGCTCGAACTCGGTGCGGCGGCGCACGACCTCGCGCCTGAACTCGATGAAGTGGTCGACGATCTCGACGAGCGGCAGCACCTTCGGGCGCCCGCCGACGATCGCCAGCATGATGATGCCGAACGTCGTCTGGAGCTGCGTGTGCTTGTAGAGGTTGTTGAGAATCACCTCCGGCACTTCGGCGCGCTTCAACTCGATCACGATGCGCATGCCGTCCCGATCGGACTCGTCGCGCAGGTCGGAAATACCCTCGATCGTCTTCTCGCGCACGAGGTCCGCGATGTTCTCCAGCAGACGCTTCTTGTTGACCTGGAACGGGATCTCGGTGATGACGATCGCGACCTTGTCCCCCTTCTTCGACTCCTCGGTCATCGCCTTGGCGCGCAGCGTGATCGATCCCCGCCCGGTCGTGTACGCGGAGAAGATCCCGTGGCGTCCGACGATGAAGCCGCCCGTCGGAAAGTCGGGGCCGGGAATGGTCCGGAGCACGGACTTGAGGCGCGTCTCGCGGGACTGCCCGCGGTTCTCGATGAGCGCGATCACGCCGTCGATCACCTCGCCCATGTTATGGGGCGGGATGTTCGTGGCCATGCCGACAGCGATCCCGGTCGACCCGTTCACGAGCAGGTTCGGAAATGTCGTCGGGAGGACCGTCGGCTCCTCCGTGGTCTCGTCGAAGTTCGGGACGAAATCGACAGTTTCCTTGTCGAGGTCCCCCATCATCTCTTCGGCGAGCTTCTCGAGCCGCGCTTCCGTGTAGCGGTACGCCGCGGGAGGATCGCCGTCGACCGAGCCGAAGTTCCCCTGGCCGTCGACCAGGAGATAGCGCATGTTGAAGTCCTGCGCCAGGCGCACCAGCGTGTCGTACGCGGGCGCGTCGCCGTGCGGATGAAAGTTGCCGATGACCTCGCCGACGATCTTCGCGCACTTCCGGTACGGCCGGCTCGACGAGAGCCCCATGGCGCGCATCGCGTACAGCACGCGCCGGTGCGCGGGCTTCAGGCCGTCGCGCACGTCCGGCAGCGCGCGCCCGATGATGACGCTCATGGCGTAATCCATGTACGAGCGCTTCATCTCGTCTTCGATGTTGACGGGGAACCGGTTGAGGGAGATGTCGGTCATAGACTTTTTGTCACGTGCGACGTGCCGTGTGCAACGTGCTGCTTGTCACGTGCGACGCTGGTGTCAGATGTCCAGGTTCTTGACGTCGAGGGCGTTGTCTTCGATGAACTTCCGCCTCGGCTCGACCTGGTCCCCCATGAGGGTCGTGAACATCAGATCGGCTTCCAGGTGATCCTCCGCGCGGACCTGCGCCAGGCTGCGCGACTCGGGATTCATCGTCGTGGCCCACAGCGTGTCGGGGTTCATCTCGCCGAGGCCCTTGTAGCGATTGATCGCCACGCCTTTCTTGCCGGCCGCCGTGAAGAACTCCACCAGCTCGTCGAGCGATTCGATCTGGACGTCGGCGTCGCGCGCGCCCCTGACCGCCGGCTTCGGGGCGGAGGACGCGTCGAGCGGCTTCGGCTCGGCGGCCAGCTTCGTGGCTTCGTCGACGGGCGCGCCGCCGGTGCCGGTCTCGTTCGTCGCGGCCAGGCCCGCGTC
>JALZOC010000113.1 GCA_030857365.1 Acidobacteriota bacterium | reverse complement strand
CGTCATCACACGCGGCAGCACGTCGCTCGACGAGCGGAAGCCCGCCGACGTGGACGCCGCTGCCTCGCTCGCCGACGCCGACCGGATTGTCTTCTGGTCGGCGGGCGACACGGAGACCCGGGCGCTTGCGATTCGCTGTGCCGGCGTCGAGCGCCGCGAGGGCAGGGAAGCGATCGTCTTCATCACCACGGACGCCGCTGAAACGGTCACGGGGTTGTCAGAATTCGAGCACTTCATCTGGCCGCGCGACGAAGACCGCCTCGTCATGGCATTCATGACCGGAGCGTGACGTCGTGAATCGCCTTGGCAGCGAGCGGAGCCCGTACCTGCTCCAGCACGCCGGGAACCCTGTCGACTGGTACCCCTGGGGCGAGGACGCGTTCGCGCGCGCGCGGCGCGAGGACAAGCCCATTTTTCTGTCCATCGGCTACTCGACGTGCCACTGGTGCCACGTCATGGAGCACGAATCGTTCGAGAACCCCGCGATTGCGGATCTCCTGAATCGTGACTTCGTGTCCATCAAGGTTGACCGCGAGGAGCGGCCGGACGTGGACCGCGTCTACATGTCGTTCGTCCAGGCGACGACGGGGTCCGGTGGGTGGCCGATGACGGTGTTCCTCACGCCCGAGTTGAAGCCGTTCTTCGGCGGCACCTACTTCCCACCATCCTCCCGCTGGGGACGTCCGGGATTTTCCGATCTGTTGCGGGAACTCGCGCGCGTATGGAGAGAGGACCGGCCGCGCGTCGAGGGGGCGGCGGCGGAGCTGCTGCAGCGGCTGCGTGCCGTGACCGCGACGGACGGCGCCGCGCGCGCGGAGTCGGAGATCGCACCCGCAGCAGCGCTCGACATCGCTGTGGAGCAGTTCCGGTCCGCCTTCGACGAGCGCCGGGGAGGATTTGGCGAGGCGCCGAAGTTCCCTCGCCCCTCCGAGCTGCTGTTCCTGCTCCGGGAACATGCCCGCCGGGCGGCTGCGGGAGACCCGCCCGGACTGCCGCTCAGAATGGCGACGGAGACGCTGCGCGCGATGGCGCTCGGGGGCATGCGGGATCACATCGGGGGTGGCTTCCATCGCTACTCGGTCGACGGCGACTGGCGCGTCCCGCACTTCGAGAAGATGCTGTACGACCAGGCCCAGCTCGTGCTCGCGTACCTGGAGGCCGCACAGGCGACCGGCGATGACTTCTATGCGGCAGTCGCGGCAGACACGCTCGAGTACGTGCGCCGCGACATGACAGATGCTGGCGGCGCGTTCTACTCGGCGGAAGACGCCGACAGCCTGCCGCCCGGGCAGACAGGCGTGGCCGGCGCTCACAAGACGGAGGGTGCATTCTACGTCTGGTCCGACGAGGAGATCGCGACGCTGCTCGGCGCCGACGCCGACATCGCGCGGCGGCGCTTCGGCATCAAGCCGGGCGGAAACGCTCCCCAGGATCCGCAGGGGGAGTTCACCGCCAAGAACCTGCTGTATACCGCGCAGTCCATCGAGGGCGTGGCCGCCGCGACGGGCCGTACACGGGAGGACGTCGGCGCGGCGCTCGTGCGGATCCGGCAGACGCTTTTCCGACACCGCGAAGGGCGCCCGCGTCCGCATCTGGACGACAAGATTCTGACGGCCTGGAATGGCCTCATGATCGCGGCCTTCGCCCGTGCCGCGCGTGTGCTGGTCGATCGCCCGTCGGCTCGCGGGTGGCTGGACGCCGCCGGACGTGCGGCCCGGTTCGTCAAGAGCACACTCTGGGTGGACGGCCGCCTGTTGCGGCGGTATCGCGCGGGCGACGCGGCCATCGACGCGTACGCCGAAGACCATGCATACCTGGTGTGGGGACTTCTCGAGCTGTTCCAGGCTGGCGGCGACGCCGAGTGGCTCGAGTGGGCGATCGCGCTCCAATCGCAGCAGGACGAGAAGTTCTGGGATGAGAAGGACGGCGGGTGGTTCAGCACCACCGGAAACGACCCGACCGTTCTGCTGCGCCTCAAGGAGGACTACGACGGGGCGGAGCCTGCGGCAAGCTCGGTGGCGGCCCTCAACGCCCTGACGCTTTCTCACCTGACCGCGGACGAGCACGTCCGAGGGCGCGCGGCACGCACGCTGGCGCGATACGGTCCGCGCATCGGAGGCGCGGGCCGGACGATCCCGATGATGCTGTGTGCGCTCTCAGGCTGGCACGCCGGCTACGCGCAGCTGGTGATTGCAGGCGCGGCGGATCGGGCAGCACCGCTCGCCCGTGAGCTTGCCCGCCACTATCGTCCGTTCACGATCGTCATTCCGCTCGCCCCCGGCGCCCCCCAGGGGACGCTCGCGGGCCTGCTGCCGTTTACCGCGGCGATGACGGACCATGGCGGCGCCGCCGCGTACGTCTGCCGCGACTTCACCTGCCGCCAGCCCGCGACGACTCCGGAGGCGCTCGCGCGGCAGCTATAATCGATCGATGGTGTTCGATCTCGAGATAGTGCTGCGCGACCGCGACTCCGCCATCGCCCGCACGTGCGTGCACGACGGGAACGACGCGCCGGGCTGGACCGAGCTGGACGTGCAGGAGGTTCTCAAGGCAATGCTCCTCGCCGTGGATCACGCCAGGAATCCGGCGGCGGAGGAGCGGTTCGTCGCGCTGCGGGGCTTCAGCTGGATCGTCGAGCCCGCGGATGGCGGAGTCGTCATCGCGATCGAAATTCCAAGCGGCGCGGTCGTCGCGGGTCCCTTCGACATTCCGCAATCCAGGCTGGATGCCCTGATCACCCGCGTCGTTTCCGGCGCGGCCCCGTCCCGTCCTGCCGTCCACTGAGCGGCTTGCAGACTTGTCGATGGGCAGACACAATCGCGCCCTCGCCGGGTGTGTAAGAATGCCGTCCGTCGATTTAGCGCAGCCTTTCGGGTGCCCCGGGGGCGGCATCGAGCTTGCCCCAGAGGCAGCGGGCCTCACCCCCCTGAACGAGCTCGCATGAAACTGCCATACCGCATCCTCGTGCTCGACGACGACGATAACGCCCTCGAGGGGATCCTGGAACTCCTTCGTGATGCCGGATACGTTGTCGTCGGGGCCACGTCGTTCGATGCGGCGAAGAAGCTCCTCGCGGCCGAAACCTACGATCTCCTGATTGCCGATGTGCGCCTGCGCGGATACAACGGCCTGCATCTCGTGCAGCAGACCCGTCGCGATCGCCCGGAGATGGGCACGATGATCATGACGGGCTACGACGACACGATGATGGAGCTGGAAGCGGGGCGGTACGGATCCGCCTTCATCCACAAGCCGATCGACGCGGCCGCGTTCCTCCAGGCCGTCGGCAAGTCGCTGGCCGACGTCAGACGGCAGCGGCGCTGGGAGCGGAAGCGGTTCCTCGGCGGATTCCGTGTGACCGCGAACGGCCGCCCGGCCGCGGTTCTGGACGTCTCCTACGGCGGCCTGCGCCTCGAGGTGCCGCAGGGCGACACGATGCCGTCACGGTTCGGGGTGGACATCGCGGCCATCGGGCTGCACCTCGACGTCGATTCCGTGTGGTGCCAGGCCACCCCGGACGGAGGATCCGTCATGTGCGGGGCGGCGCTCGCCTCCGATTCGTCCCCGGCCGCGGAGACCTGGCGCACGATTGTCGATCGGCTGTCTCCCTGAACGGCACGTCCGCACGCCGGCGGCGGTAGAATGCCCCCCATGATCCGCCCTGCCGCCGCGACCACCATCCTGCTCACTACGGCGATCCTGTCTGCGCTGGTTCTTGCGGGCGCGCCTGCGCCGCACGCGCATCAAGCCGCCGCCGTCGCGGCCTTCGAGCTCGACGAGGCGACAGTTTCGAGCCTGCAGGAAGCGATGGCGGCGGGGAGGTACACCTCGCGCCGCCTCGTCGAGCTGTACACCGAACGCATCAACGCGATCGATCGTGACGGGCCAGCGCTGCGGTCCGTGAGCGAGATCAATCCCGACGCGGTGGCGATCGCCGACCGGCTGGACGCCGAGCGGCGCGCCGGACGCGTGCGCGGGCCGCTGCACGGAATTCCCGTGCTCATCAAGGACAACATCGACACGGGCGACCGGATGATGACCACTGCCGGTTCGCTTGCGCTCGAGGGATCCGTTGCCGCGCGCGACGCGTTCGTGGCCGCACGCCTGAGGGACGCGGGCGCCGTGATCCTGGGCAAGACGAATCTCAGCGAATGGGCCAACTTCCGATCCACCAGGTCCACGAGCGGATGGAGCGGCCGGGGAGGACAGGTCAGGAGCCCCTACGCGCTCGACCGCAATCCCTGCGGGTCCAGCTCGGGCAGCGGAACGGCCGCGGCGGCAAACCTGGCGACGATTGCGGTCGGCACCGAAACCGATGGGTCCATCGTGTGTCCCTCTGGCGCGAGCGCCCTGGTCGGCATCAAGCCGACCGTGGGGCTCGTCAGCCGCACCGGCATCATTCCGATCTCCGGGACGCAGGACACGGCGGGGCCGATGGCCCGGACGGTCACCGACGCCGCCATACTCCTGCAGGCGCTCACGAGCGTCGACCCGCTCGACGCGGCCACGGCGCGGAGCCGCACGCACGCGCGCAACTACACGGCGTCGCTCAAGGCGGACGGGCTCAAAGGGGCCCGCATCGGCGTCGCGCGCAAGAAATATTTCGGGTACAGCCGCGCGGCCGACGCCCTGATCGAAGCGGCGATCGCGACACTGGCGCAGCAGGGGGCGACCATTGTCGATCCGGCAGACATCGCGACGGCTGAGCGGCTGGACGAGTGTGAGTTCGAGATACTGCTGTACGAGTTCAAGGCGGGCCTGAACGCATATCTGGGCCAGCTGGGTCCGGGCGTAAAGGTCCGCTCCCTCGCGGATCTCATCGCGTTCAACGCGCGCGAGAAGGATCGCGAGATGCCGTTCTTCGGACAGGAGATTCTGCTGTCCGCCGAGAAGAAGGGGCCGCTGACGTCCCCCGCGTACCGCCGGGCGCTCCTCGCGTGCCGGACCCGCGCGAGGGCCGGCGGCATCGACGCCGTCATGACCCGGTTGAAGCTGGACGCGATTGTCGCGCCGACGGGCAGCCCCGCCTGGCTCACGGACCTCGTCAATGGCGATCACTTCCTGGGCGCGAGCTCGACCCCGGCGGCGGTGGCCGGGTATCCGAACATCACCGTGCCGGCAGGATTCGCACACGGACTGCCGGTGGGGCTGTCATTCTTCGGGCGGGCGTGGAGCGAAGCCACCCTCATCCAGTACGCATTCGCGTACGAGCAGGCCACACGGCACCGCAGGCCGCCGCAGTTCAGGCCGTCCGCCCCCCTCAACGCGCGGTGAGCCGGGCTAGCGCTCCACCTTGACGATCGCCTTCTTCAAAGGCCTCGTTCCCGCCAGCGGCGCATGCGCATCGTCCGGAAAGAAAATGACGAAGTGCCCCTCGGGGATGATGAGCCAGGTGTCGGGCCGATCTTTGAAGAATCCGATGTCGCGATCGGCCGCGAACGCCCCGTCGGCGAGGCGGCAGTGCTCGATCGGACGCCACCCGATGTGTTCCGTGCCGGCGATCGTCACCTGTATGTCGATATAGCGGCGATGCGCTTCGAGACGGGCCCCCTCGCGCCCGCGCCCTTCCGCATGATCGATTGAGACGTAGAGCCGCTGGCCGTCGACCTCGATGCGCCCCGGCGGGAGCGCGGCGAGGTCGGTGGCCGCGAGAAAGTCGAACGCCGCTCGGAAGAGCGGGTGAAGCGGGGCGTACCTGGCCGTCCGGGCGAGTGTGTCGATGATCACTGGGGCATCCTGCCTTCCACCTCTTTACCAGTCACGCGCCGTCAGCGCCGAGCCGATGGACGCCAGACCCTGCCGGAGCGCCTGCGTGTCACCCCCCACACCAATGCGGAAGTGTGCCGGGGCCCCGAACAGATGTCCGGGGACCACGGCCGTCTCACGAAGCGTGAGCAGCCGCTCGACGAACCGGCTCGAATCCGGCACCGTCCGTATCCGCGGAAACACGATGCTGCCGCCCCCCGGGTCACACCACTCGAGCTCGGGGCGTGACTGGAGGCACTCCGCGAGAACCGCGCGATTGGCGTCGAGCCATCCGCGTGAGCGCGCCAGCAGCGCGTCGATCTGGTGGAAGGCGCGCGCAGCGACACGTTCGGCCACGAGTGAGGCGCCTCCTTCGACGATTGCGCGCGTGCGGCGCAATCGCTCGGCGACCGCGGGCGACGACAGGATCCAGCCGCACCGGAGCGGGGCCAGGCCGTAGGACTTGCTGAGACTGCTCGTCGAGATGAACACGTCCCCTCTGGTCGCGGCGGTCGGGGCGACGCCGGGCGTGGAGGGTGCGTGCGGGGCGGCGACATCCATGTACACTTCGTCGACGAGAACGTGCGCGCCGTGATGCCGGGCGATCTCCCCAATCTCGTCGATGGCCTCGGGTCTCGCCACGACGCCGGACGGGTTGTGCGGATTGGTGATGACGATCAGCCGCGTACGGGATGTGATCGCGCGGCGGACGCCGGCGGGATCCAGCTGGAACCCCGCGTCGAAGCGCCTCGCAACTGGCTTGGTGACGGCGCCGACCAGCTGCGGCCCGCCGTGGAGCGCGTCGTACCCGGGCCGCTCGACGAGAACCTCGTCCCCCGCCTCCAGCAGGGCGGCGCACACCAGGAAGTTGGCACCCGTCGTTCCGTGCGCCGTCGTGACGGAATCCGCGGGTACGCCGTATCGTGCGCTGATGGCGCTCACCAGGGGCGTGAATCCCGCGGGATGCTCACCCGTGAGCTCCATGTCGTCGGCCGCGGCGTGCAGGGCCTCGGCCGAAGACGCGAGCACGGCGCTGCCGGCAAGATCGAACCGGGCCGATGTTCGCGTCGCCGCCCACTGCACGTACGGCGCATGGAACCTGGATGTCATGGACTGGCAGGAAGTCTCTCGGCGCGGCAACGTGTGTCAGCAGATCAGGGATACAGCCGTTCGGTGTGCCACGCCGTTCCCTCCCGCCGATAGAGGAGCCGCTCGTGCAGCCGATCGGCGCGGCCGTGCCAGAATTCGATGCGGTCCGGCACCAGGCGGAAGCCGCCCCAGAATGGCGGACGCGGCACCGGAACATCTGCAAACCGCCGTTCGATCTCCTGATACCGGGTCTCCAGCGTGCCGCGCGAGGGCAGCACCTGGCTCTGGTCGGAGGCCCACGCGCCAAGCTGGCTGCCGCGCGGACGGCTGGAGAAATATTCGTCGGATTCCGCATCCGGCAGCCGCTCGACACGCCCTTCGACTCTGATCTGCTCCTCCAGCGTCGGCCAGTGCACGCAGAGCGACGCGTACGGATTGTCCGCCAGCTCTCGGGCCTTGCGGCTCGTGTAGTTGGTGAAGAAGGCGAAGCCCCGCGCGTCTGCTC
>JALZOC010000746.1:1986-2438 GCA_030857365.1 Acidobacteriota bacterium | reverse complement strand
GCCGACGACGTAGGTCCCGGTGAGGGGGGCGTTGTCCACACCGCGCGCGAGCGTGTAGGTTGCCTGCGTCATCCAACCCTGCGTCATCCGCTTGGTGAGCGTGGCGGTGAACGCGTTGTACGTGGAGTCGCCGATCGACCGGAACATGTTGATGCGATCGAATGCGGGGGTCACACGCGCGGCCGAGAAGATCGGCCGGCCGTCGGCGAGCGTCTCACCGGACGCGACGAGGTTCACGTCCAGCAACACGGGGAGATTGCGGCCGACGGAGTTGACGTAACCGACCGTGACGGCCAGGTCGTTGTTGAGCGCCCGTTCGAGCTGGATGTTGCTCAGCCAGGCGGACTGCGTCTCGAAATCCGGGTCAACGGCGTTGATGCTCTGGCGGGGCAGCACGAATCCTGGAGGCGGTGTCGCAAGACTGGTCGGGAACGCGGGCGCGCCGGCGGCCG
>JALZOC010000746.1:0-1976 GCA_030857365.1 Acidobacteriota bacterium | reverse complement strand
GCCGTGGGAAGGACCGGGCCGACGTTGTAGCTCTTCGGATCGCCATTGTTCAGAATGGCGTTGTCGTAGAAGTCGAGCAGCGGCGGCTCGTACATCAGACCGACCGACGCGCGGACGACCGTTCGTGCGGACCGATCGACAGCCCACGCAAGCCCGGCACGCGGGCCGATGTTGTTCTTGTCGATCGCGAAACTCTGTGAGTGCGGGTTCGCGGGGAATGGGCGGGCCGCGGGCACGTCGAACACGTCGTAGCGCAGCCCGTAGAGCAGCTTGACGCGGGGCGCGATCTGCCAGTCGTCCTGCACGAACAGCCCGTAGAAAGCGGAATCGTAACTGGCCGTCACGTCGCCGAGCTGCTGCTGGAAGTTCGAATACGCGCGCGGATTCGCGCCGCTCCGCGCCGCGAGGTAGCCGTCGATCGTCGCGAAGTTGTAGAGGAACAGATCGCCCCTGACCCGCCTGTCGCCGATCCACTGTGCATCGATCCCGGTCTTGAAGGCATGCCTGCCGCGGATCCAGCTGACGTTGTCGATCACCTGGCTGATGCCCTGGTTGAAGTCGAAGCCGACGGAGTTCCCATCGCCGAGCCGCGCCCCGCCGAAGTTCGCCCGGCCGGCCACGGTAATGGCCGGACCCTCGACCGATGTTCCCTGCGTGCGGAACTGGTGCCGCCGCGCGTACTGGACGCGCAGCTCGTTCAGCATGCTGCTGCCGATCGTCGTGACCAGTTGCGCCGAAGCCGAGTCCATCCGGTCGTTGAAGTCGGTGGCGCGATCCGTGGTCGTCAGCCCCGCCCCGACGTTCGAAACGGACAGGTTCTTGAAGCCGAAGTAGCGGACCGACAGCAGGCTGCCCGGGGAGAGCTGGTAGTCGGTCTTGCCGAACCCGAAGTTCACCTTCTGGTGGGCGGGAATGACGCCGCTCGCCGGCAGCGAGATGCCGAGCGCCTGCGCATCCGCCGGAGCCACCGTGATGACCTGCGCGCCGGTGATGAGGCTGCGATCGACGTACTCGTACGCGCCGAAATAGTGCCACCGGTCCTGCCGGATCGGCCCGCCTATGGTGGCGGTGACGTCGTTGGCCTCGGTATCCGGCTTTCGCGCGGTCGGCGCCAGGAAGAAGGGGCGCGACGACATCGGGTTGCGTTTGAACCGGAAGCTCGCCGAGCCACGCAGATCGTTCGAGCCCGACTGCGTGATGGCGTTGTACACCATGCCGGTCGTCTGTCCGAACTCGGGCGCGAATCCGTTCGTGATGACCTTCACTTCACGAACGAGGACCTCCGAGATGGGGAGCAGGCGGAGACCCGCGCGATCCTTCTCTGTGTTGGTGTTGCCGTCGATCTGATAGTTCGTGCGCATCTGCGATCCGTTCGCGTTGATGCGCGGGACGCCGAACTCGCTGTTTTCGTAGCCCGTGACGTTGGCCTGCAGGAAGGCGAAGTTGTACGGGTTGCGCGAGACGAGCGGCAGATTCCGGATTTCGGTTTCGCCGATCGTCCGGCCGAGGTCGATCTTGCCGGGCTGCGCGATCGGCCCCTCGCTCGTGACCGTGACCGTCTCGGTCATGCTCCCGACGCTCAGCGTGACGTTGATCACCACCGACTGTCCGGCGGAGAGGGTCAGCCCCTGCTGCTCGAATTTCTTGAATCCCTGGAGCTCGGCCGCCACACGGTAACGGCCGAGCGGCAGCAGCGGGGCGCGGTACACCCCGCCTTCATTCGAGACGACGACCCGTGTGTCGCCGGTGTCGAGATTGGAGACCGTAACGCTGACGCCCGGGAGCGCCCCGCCCGACTCGTCGCCGATCGTCCCCTCGATGGTGCCGTTCACGGCCTGGGACTGCGCAAGAGTGCGGGTGCTGCCCGACAGGGCGAGCAACAGCACGAAAAGAACCCGAAACACGCGAAACATCGAGCGACCTCCAGAGGCGCGACGCACGCCCGGCGCCCGCCATTGACCATTTTCGTTATGTGG
>JALZOC010000745.1 GCA_030857365.1 Acidobacteriota bacterium | reverse complement strand
CGCGGTGTGTGGGCGATGAGATCGCCAACTCATCAACACCCCCCGGGGGGTGGACTTACCTTTTACGAAAGTTCCATCGTGCGGCCGCGCGCGAATGACCAGCTCGCGGCATAGGCCGGGCTTCTCGGAAAGGTTCGAATCGTCCCCCCGAGGGTCAGAGTGCGCCTCATACGCCTTCGTGACTTGCGCCCGACGTGCGCGTGATCGTCAGTCATCGGGTGTCCTCATCGTGCCGGTCAAAGCCACTCGTTAAATTGCTCAACCAGTAAGGCTCATCGATCGGTATAGGTACTGCGGTTCCCGATCGGAACTGCGGTACGTTTACGAGCAGCGCACGGGGTTGAAGCGTGCCGGCGCGGCGCCGATGCTCGACGCGTACGTGACCCTGCGCCTCCAACCGGCGAATCGCCCGCCAAAAGCTGCTGTAGTCGGACCGACTGCCATACGGCAAATCAGTGACCCACAGCCAGCCAGGCTCGGCGAGTAACTCCAGAACCACACGCTGGTGTGTGCCACGTCCGCGGCTCACTGAGCGAGCCCTTCGCAGTAGCGGATCAGTCCACGAAGCTGATCACGGTAGGCCGCGATGGCGCCCTTGTCCTCGGCGGTCAGCAGCCGGCCAGGACGGCAGACGATCGCGCCATCGGCCGCATCGACGCGGATGCTGAGCCCGCGGCGTTCGAGGTCGAGCAGGAGCGTGACAGCGACGACAGGGACCACGAGCCCGCCCTTGAGCACCACAAGGTCAGCCGCGGTAGTCGTCGGCATGGCTGCCCTCCTTCACCAGGTCCGCCTCCGCGTCGTCGTCGCGCCGGCCCTCCCATTCCTGCCAGGTATCAGGGTCCGGCGGATGTGCGTTCACGCCTTCTCCCCCCTCCACAACCGGAACACCGGAACAAAGCCCGTCGTTATTGGGTAAAACGGCGTTTTTCGCGTTTTTCGAACCGGAACAGGGTTTCGGATGTTCCGGTTGCGAAACCTCTAAAATCGGCGTTTCACCCCCGGTTTCATTGGGGGTGTTCCGGTGTTCCAGTTGCGAGGGGGGGTGAACAGGGTTTTCTTGATCTGCCACGGTCACATAGCGCTCCCAGGCGTCCTCGAACATGCGCCGGGTGTAGCCGTTCAGGGTGTCCGGCCCAAAGCGCATCTTGATGGGATGCACCTTGAAGTCCTTCAGGAGCCGCGCCAGGGCGTTGCTCGTCAGCCCCTTGCTGTCCTTGCCCCACGCGGCCCACGGCCGCGAGTCCAGCGCCCGCAGCGCGTTCACCAGATCGGCGGACGACAGCTCGTCTCGCGCGCCGAAGATGGTCTGCACGTCGCTCAGCAGGAGCACCGCGACGGGTTGGTCGGCGTCCTCGGTGACACCAGACAGCGCCTTCGCGGCCTCACGCGCCACCGCGGGCCAGCACGCGCCGGCACGGTCGGCCACGGCCAGGAGCGGGCGCCAGCAGTCCGCCGCACGATCGTGGAGTTCGGCCGGCACGGCCGGATCGGCATCCTGCAAATCTTGCAGGTGATCGGCCGCCCAGCGCGCCGCCTGACGCCGGAGGTCGCTGCACTCGGCTTCGATCCGATCCTGTCGGAGCCGTTCGACCCGTTCACCAGCGGTCCGGCGTCGCATGGCAATTTCGATCGCGCGGTCGCCCAAGGTATCCGGCAGCCGCCCAATCAACGCGATCGCCTTCGGACACCACGTCGAAAACGCGCGGGGATCGTGGTCGTCGCCGACCGCGCGAATCGCAACGGCCGTGGTCCGCGTGTGCCCGGAGTTCAACACGCCGCGCAGCTCGTCGTTGTCGCGCACGAAGGTGTCAGCCTCGTCGATCAACAGCGTCGGCCCGTACTTCTCGATCGTGCGAAACAGGACGGCGGGCGTGACGTTCGACGCGAACAGGCGCCGCGGCACGAGCGCCCCGAGCACGATCAAGAGCAACGTCTTACCGCAGCGTTTCACCGGCGACGTGATCGCCAAGCATGGCGACGTGAACCACGCGCCAAACGCGTACACGTGCAGCGTCCATAACGCCAGGGCCCTGCTCGCGTGCGCCGGCAGCGCGGCATACCGCTCGAACATCGTCGCGAGCGCGTCGAGCAGCGCGGCGCCGTCCACCGGATCGGCCCACGGTTCTGGATCGTCAAGCTGCACGGCTCGGCCCTGCTTTGGCTTGTCGGCCTTCGCCGCATGCGTCTTCCCTGTCGTGTTCGCCGCGGCCGGCTGCGCGGACGTGCGCGGCTCGTACAGCGCCGTCGCCTTGACCAGCGAGATCAGGTCGGCTTTCGTGTGGCCCGCGTCGAGCCAGTCGGAGATGTCGCCTTTCGGAGGCAGGTCGGGCAGCGGGACGACCTTCACTTTGAGTCCGGCCGCGTGGCAGCTCCGCGCGACGGCGTCGGCGTGTTGCCGGCCAGGGTCGTCGTTATCGGGCAGCACGACCACGGAC
>JALZOC010000744.1 GCA_030857365.1 Acidobacteriota bacterium | reverse complement strand
CTGGGGCGAACGGTCGCGCAGCGCCTGAAGGCGGAGATTCGCGCGGCCACCGGCCTCACCGCTTCAGCCGGGGTTGCGCCTAACAAGTTCCTTGCGAAGGTCGCGTCTGCCTGGCAGAAGCCGGACGGCCTGACCGTCATCGCTCCCGAGCGGGTCGAGCAGTTCCTCCACAAGCTGCCGGTCGATGCGCTGTGGGGCGTCGGGCCGGTCACCGCGCGGCGGCTGGGGGAGCGCGGGATCGAGCGGCTCGTCGACGTGCGCGCCGTCGAACCAGCCGTCCTGCGGGACGCGGTGGGCAACCAGGCCGAGTGGCTCCGACAGCTCGCCGCCGGGATCGACGAGAGGCCCGTCGTGCCAAACCGGTCCGCCAAGTCGTCCGGGTGCGAGAACACGTTCTCAGAGGATCTCACCGAGTTGTCGCGGATCCGGATCGAGGTGGACGAGATGGCGCGCAACGCAGCCGCATGGCTCGAGCGCCGTGCGCTCACGTGCAGGACCGTGACGATCAAGGTCCGTTACTCGGACTTCACCACGATCACGCGCAGTCACTCGAAAGTACCCGCCACCAGGGATCCTGACGACCTTGCGGGGAGGGCCGTGTCGCTCCTGGAGCGCACCGAGGCCGGCCGGCGGCCGGTGCGGCTGCTGGGCGTGAGCGTGCACAACCTTGCCGACGTGTCGGAGGGGCGGGGCGAAGAACCCGCGTTGCCGCTGTTCGATGGCAGCAACGCGGGAGACGGCTGATCTGCTACAGGGCTGGCGTGTCTTTTCGCGGGCGCGCGCGCGGTGCCCTCGGCTTCGCGGGAGCTTTGCGGGGCTTCGCGGCCGCCCCGTCCGCCGATTTCCGGCGGCTCCCTGATTTGGGCTCGTCGGCCGCCTTCGCCTCGCCGCCGGGTCTCCCGCCTGTCGATCTCCCGCGTCCGCGCCCGCCGCGACTGCGACGCGCGGGAGCCGCGGGCCCGGCATCGGGCTGCGGTTCCTCCGTGGTTTCGCCCTCGAGCACAGGCGCGGCGGCGTTGAGCTCCTGGACGACGTCACCCTCGACCACCTCCGCGTCCGTCGATGGCAGTGGTGCCGTCCATTCTTCCGCGGGCGACTCGTCCATGACCGTGGGTTCGGCGACATTGCCGCGGTTGTCGTCGTCGGCTGCCACTTCGCCGGGAGCTGCACCCTGCATGACGTTGCCGGGGAAGACGCGCATCACGCCCTGCCGATCCCGCTCGATGCGGAACAGTCCGTCGCGCTGGCACGCGCGCAGCAGATCGACGAGGCTGGCGAATCCGAACTTGCGCTCGTCGAACGTCGCGTCCACGTTGCGCAGGAACTGCTTGGCCTGCCGGATGTACATCGGCCATCGGGGCGGATTCTGTGCGGCCTGGAACAATCGCCGCACCTCGCGAATGCCGTCGGCCGTCCGCGGCTCGGGCTCTCCGCCGTTTGTCGGCGCGCCACCGCCGTTGACCGGGGGTGTCTCGGCAAGCGGCGCTTCGACGGCCTCGCGGCGCGTGTGCGAGTACTGCTGGGGGGCGCGAGGTTCGCGAGCCTCCCGAATCTCGTCCGGCGCCGCTGCCGGCGCCGCCCCCTCCGACAGTTCGACGAGCACGTTGCGACCGGACTCCCGAAGCACGACGTGCCCGGCGGCGGCGAGCTTCTGGGCGAAATCCCGGAAGCTGCCGGCGCCGTACGTCCGTTCGGAGAACGTGGAGTCGAGCTGCAACAGCGTGCTTTTCAGCAATCCAAGCTGGGGTGAGACTTCGCGATCGGTCAGGACCTTCAGCGCACGCCGCACGAGCGGCACGGCCAGTTCAATCGAGGCCTGCGCAACCGGCCCGCTCTGACGCCCTCGATCGGTCGGCGAACGGCGCGACGAGCTCACCAGATTTTCGTAGGCGATGAACTCATGGCAGTTGCGCTGCATCACCATGCTGGTGAAGGCGCGGCCGCCCACGACAAAAATCTGCTTGTCGTACTGTTTGAGCTTCTCGACGAGGGTGATGAAGTCGCTGTCGCCGCCCACGATCACGTAGGCGTTGATGTGGCCGTGCGTGAAGGCCATTTCGAGTGCGTCGAGAGCCAGGTTGATGTCGGCGCCGTTCTTGTCGCCGCCTGGCGTCAGGTTGCGCTGGACCAGCTTCGTCGCGTGCTGCGTAAGCGACCGGCTGTAATCCCCCGCGCGGGTCCAGTCGCCGTAGGCGATCTTCGAGACGACATCGCCGCGTTCCTTGAGGGCTTCGAGGACGACCCCGATATCGAACTGCACGCCCAGCGTGCTCTTGACCCCGATCTCGATGTTGTCGAAGTCGATGAAAACTGCAATCTTCAGTCGTGTGTCTGCCAAAACGTTCTGTCTTCCCTTCCGTACAGCTGCGTCCATCGCAGCCCGGCCATGAGGGCCGTCAGGGATCTATTATGGACTGGTTCCGGGTTCGGGGTTAGGGG
>JALZOC010000112.1 GCA_030857365.1 Acidobacteriota bacterium | reverse complement strand
CTCCTGCACCTGGTGCGCATTACCGACGATCTGCTGGACGTCGCCCGCATCACGCAGAACAGAATCGAGCTGAGACGCGAGCGGACCGATCTGCGCGCCGTGCTGCAGGGCGCTCTCGAGGCCTCGCGTCCGATGATCGACGCGCAGGGTCTGGCGCTGACGCTCGATAGTCCGCCGCAGCCGTTGTGGATCGTCGCCGACTTCACACGGATGGCACAGGTATTTTCAAACCTCCTGAACAACGCGGCCAAGTACACGGAACGCGGCGGTCAAATCCGCGTGTCGCTGGAGGCGGCTGAAGGGATGGCCAGCGTCACCGTCGCGGACACGGGACTCGGTATCCGACCAGATCTACTGTCGAGCATCTTCGACATGTTCACTCAGCTTCAGGCGCATCGCGATCGCGCGCAGGGAGGGCTCGGGATCGGCCTGACGCTCGCCAAGCGACTGGTGGAGATGCACGGCGGAACCATCGAAGCGCAGAGCGAGGGAGTGGGGCGAGGCAGCCGATTCGTCGTGCGATTGCCAATCACACCGGACGCTGAGGTTGAAGACGACGTGCGCGGTCGCGAGTCCTTTTCCGCGCCCGTTGGCTACCGAGTGCTGCTCGCGGAAGACAATCCGGGCGCGGCCGAGATGATGCGTCTCATGCTGGAGTTCAAGGGACACGACGTCCAGGTCGCCTCCGACGGGATCGAAGCGATCGCGCTGGCCGAGCGGTTCGCACCGCACATCGCGTTTGTCGACATCGGCATGCCGCGCATGGATGGATACGGCGTGGCGCGCGGCATCCGCAAGCGGCTTGGGCCAGGTGTCGTGCTCGTCGCCCTCACGGGCTGGGGTCAGGACGAGGACAAGCGCCGTTCACGCGAGGCGGGGTTCGACCATCACCTGACCAAACCCCCGGAGCCCGAAGTGCTGGAGCGACTCATTGCAACCTGCGCGGGCAGATAGTCAATCCAGGGTGCAGGGCTGGGTGCGTAGGGCCGGGGTCTTAAGACCCCGGCCTACATGTTCACCGTGGTATCGCCGTTACCCCGGTCGTCGATGCCCAGGTACGGGGTGAGCGCCTTCACGTTGGCACCCATGCGAGAGTACTTGCCCCAGACCTGCGCCTGCGACGACGGGTTCCAGTTCACCTTGAGGTCGTAGTTGTTCCGGTCGAACTTGCGCGGCAAGCTCCGCTCGAAGTTGCGGGAGATCCCCGCCCCGCCGACGTTCCCGCCGGACGTGCTGCCCGATTGGTTGGGCAGCGGATAGAGCTGCTGATTTTCCGTGCAATGGCGTTAATACGGTCCGCCGGGATCACGTTGCCGGCAAACGGCTGGCGGCCGCTTCCGTCCGGGTTGCCCGTCAGCGGGTCATAAATGACTTCCAGTGAACCGTCGGAGTTGAACGCTCGGCTGAAGTCGCCTGTGCGCAGCGCGGGAGGTGGGACGTTGTAGAAGAACTGCTGCGGCGTGGTCTGGTACCGCCCTTCCCAGGCCCCGAAGAAGAACAGCTTGTTGCGCCGCAACGGCCCGCCGAGCGTCACCCCGTCAATGTGGGCGCTCGCGGGTCCCTTCTCCGTCGCGAAGTACGGCTTGGCGTTCAGTTTCTCGTTGTTGAAAAACGCGAAGGCGGAACCCTTGAAGGCCTTGGTGCCCGACTTGGTGATGACCGTGATCGCCGCGCCTCCGGCCATGCCCTGTTCCGCGTCAAAGTTGCTCGTGCTGATGTTCACCGTGTCGATGGTTTCGGCCGGCGAGACAATCGTCGTGTGGTACGGCAGCCAGATGTTCAGGTTCGTCGCGCCGTCCGTCTTGGTGCCGTTGTTGTTGCGATCGAGGCCATTCACGTTGGTCGTCAGGGCGCGGCCTGGCGTGTCGACTTCACTGTTCTGAGTGCCGGCGGGCGTGGCGCCCGGCACCAGATTGATCAGCGACTGATAGTTGCGGTTCTGCGGCAAGGGCAGCTGCGTGATCGCGGCGGACCTGATCTCGGTATGCGTATCGGCCTTGTCGGTCTGCAGCAGCTACAACTCCGACGCGACGGTCACCGTGTCGCTGAGTGCGCCGACCTCCAGTCTCGCATCGACGCGGCTCACCTCGTTGACGGACACTGGCACGCCCGTCTTCACGGATTCCTTGAAGCTCTGAAGCGTGATCTTCACGTCGTAACGTCCGGCCAGGACGTTCGTGACGGAATACGCGCCTGTGGGTCTTGAAGCCGCTGTCAGGCGGCAACCGGGAGCTGGACGAGGTTCCTGCAGTGGGAGACCCAACACACATGGCTCAGATCGGCAGGAGGCATCATGTGTCGACTGGCGAACGTCAGCGGCGTGTGGCCCTCCAATGAGGCGTGACAGCGTGCGGCATTGTAGTAAGCCTGGAACTCAGCGAGCTTCCGTTCCAGATCACAGGCATTCCAGAACAGCACATGGTCGAGGAATTCGCGGCGCGTCGTCCCGATCAAGCGCTCCACGAACGGGTGGGACAGGGGCACATGCGGCACGGTCTTGATTTCGTCGATGTCCAGAATCCGCAGGTTTGCCGTCCACCGGTGCGCCTCGAACAGCGGATCGTGATCCGTACTGAGATGCCGCGGTGCGCTTTGTTCGTGAATTGCGGCATTGAACATGCGGCAAATGTCGGCGCCCGTAGCGGCGCCGCTATGCACGCCGATGCCGACGAGGCGACGCGTGAACTGGTCCATGACCACGAACCCAGTAGCTCCGGAGTACGATCGACTCGCATCGAAAGAGGTCGACGCTCCACAGGCTGTCTCTGGTGTGGCCGATAAACGACAACCACGAGGGTCCGGTGCCGCCCGGAGCAGGGCGACAATGTTTCGACAGCACGCGGTACACGATGTTCTTGTCGACGTCGACCCCGAAGGTCCGCGAGATCATGCGCGCGATTCGTGGACAGCCGAAGCGAGGATTGCGCGTCTTGAGTTCGACGCCGCATCCCGGTCGAGTACAGGACCATCAGCATCGTGCGGTGATACAGGCCGTCCGCCGCGTCGATGAGGCGCGCCATCTCCTCGACGCTCAGGATCGACGGCAGTCGGCGGGGCGCCTTCGGGTATGGCGTGTCGTCGAGGAGATAACGCCGCTTCAAGGTCTTCACAAAGAAGAACCGCAACGCGGCGACATGCAACCGCACCGTGCGGGGCGTCAGCTGCCCCGTCCGCAACAGGTACGCCTGGTAGCTGCGCAGATGCGTCTGATTCAACCGGTCTGGCCGACACTTGAAGTGCCGAGCGAATCGCTCCACCGCATACAGATAGCTGCGAACGGTGGTCGGAGCGAAGTTACGGCGCTGGAGCTCCTCCAGCATGATGTGGCGACAATGGGTCACAAGACACCTCCTGTAACCCGCACGCTACCCCGAGGCTCTCGATGCGGGCGCGCCAGCGGGCGTGTGGGGTATGAAAGCGCCTCGCAGTTCAGCCGCGAGTACAGCCGACTGTTTGGCGCGCCGCCTCAGCGCGATATCGCGCATGCGGCTCGTTCCCGTTGCCGCCGCCGCGGGCGCTCGCCGAACGGTAGCGAGGTCCACAGCTTACAGAACCGGTCCACGCCATCGATCGACCACGACCGTCGCTCGTGTCTCGTTGACCGGCGCGGTTTGCTCGGACTTCAGAGAGGCCGACGATGAAAGCTTCGCCTTGTGGGATGAAAACGCCCCACGGTCGCAGCGGGCGAGGATGCTTAAGGACCGGGTGGACCGGATGAGAAGCCGGTCTACCGAGCTCCTGCGCCCGTAAGTCGAAGCCGATTAGGGGACGTATCACAATTACGGAAAATCGCGACCGCTGGCGTGCCGCAAGTGTATGATTCTAAAGAGGAGAGATGGCCGAGTGGTCGATGGCGCACGCTTGGAAAGCGTCAGCTCGCGATTGTCGTGGGTCAGGCCGCGAACTCGACCGTCACGCGCTGCGGAATGAGTCCGCGTTCGAACGCCTCGGCCATCAGCCGCTCGACGGCGCGGCGGCCCCGATCTCCGTAGTCAAGCGTGAGATCGTTGACGTACATGCCGACGAACGTGTCCGTCTTGCCGCGATCGAGGCCTCGGCCGAACTGGAGCGCGTACTCGACCGCCTCCGCGCGATGCGAGAGGGCATACGCGATGCTGTCGTGCAGCATCTTCGAGACCTTCGCTATCATGTCCGGCCCGAGATCGCGGCGGATGATATTGCCGCCGAGCGGCAGCGGCAGCCCGCCCGTGCGCCCCGCCCACCACTCGCCAAGGTCGACAATCTTCCGGAGTCCCTCGTCCTGATATGTGAGCTGCCCCTCGTGGATGAGGAGCCCGGCTTCCGCCTTCCCCTCCAGGACCGCCTGCTGAATCTCGTCGAAGGGCACCACCACGTACTCGAAGTCCGGTTCGTAGAGGCGCAGCGCCAGATAGGCGGTCGTCAGTGTTCCGGGAATCGCGATCCGGCTCCCCTTCACGCCGCTCGGACCGCCGCCCTGCCTGGCCACGACGATAGGACCGTACTTGTCGCCCATGCTGGCGCCGTGCGGGAGCAGGGCGTACTTGTCGGCCAGGTGCGCATACGCGTGGAACGAGACGGCCGTGACCTCGTACGTGCCGTCGAACGCGGCGCGGTTCAGGCTCTCGATGTCCCGGAGCACCTGGTCGACGACGATCCCGCCGGAGTCGACCGCCCCACTCGCCAGCCCGAAGAACATGAAGGCGTCGTCCGAGTCTGGACTGTGCGCAACGGTGATGCGTGTTTCAGTCATCGCGTCCGGCTACCTGCTCCCCGCTTCGCGGCTCAATCATTGGACCGGGCTACGTCTTCACACGCGCGGCGGAGAGCGCGCGTACGACGGTGCTGACACGTTCGATGGCAAAGTCGATGTCCGCGTCGGTCGTCGTGCGGCCCAGCCCGAAACGGATGGACGCTCCGGCACGGTCAGTCCCGGCCCCGATGGCCTGCAGCACGTGCGAGGGAGCCTGGCTGCCGGAGCTGCACGCCGATCCCGTCGACACAGCCACGTCGCCGAGCGCCATGACGAGCGCCTCCCCTTCCACATCGTCGAAGCTCACGTGGAGATTGTGCGGGAGGCGCCGATCGCCTGCCGGCCCGTTCACGCGCACGCCGGCGATTTCCCGCTGCAGGCCGGCAAGCAACCTGTCGCGCATTGCGGCGAGGCGAGTCGCCTCCGCGGGCATTTCATCGCGGCAGATTTCGGCGGCGCGGCCCAGTCCGACGATCCCCGGCACGTTCAGCGTGCCCGATCGGAGGCCGTTCTCGTGTCCCCCTCCGTCGATCTGGCACGACAGCGGCAGCTTCGGTTTGCGGCGGCGCACGTAGAGCGCGCCCGCGCCCTTCGGACCGTAGTACTTGTGACCGGTGAGCGAGAGCAGGTCCACACCCAGGGCCGAGACGTTCAGAGGGACCTTGCCGGCCGCCTGCGCGGCGTCCGTATGGAAGAGGACCCCGTGCTGCTGGGCGATCGCACCGATTTCCGCGAGCGGTTGCAACACGCCGATCTCGTTGTTGGCGGCCATCACGGAGATGAGGATTGTGCGATCGGTGACAGCGGCGCGCAGCTCGGCGAGGTCGACGAAGCCCTGCGGGTCCACGCCGAGGCGCGTGACACGGCAGCCTTCGCGCTCGAGGCGCTTGCACGAATCCAGCACGGACTTGTGCTCCGTCGCGACCGTGACGATGTGATCGCCGCGGTCGCGGAGGGCGTGCGCGGCCCCCTTGATCGCGAGATTGTTCGACTCGGTTGCGCCGCTCGTGAACACGATCTCCTGCGCCGACGCGCCGATGAGCGTGGCGACCTGGTGGCGCGCCGCCTCCACGGCTTTCTGCGCCTCCCAGCCGTACGGATGCTGGCGGCTGGCCGCATTGCCGAAGTGCTCGCAGAAATACGGGAGCATGGCCTCGAGCACCCGGGGGTCGACCGGGGTTGTCGCGTGAAAATCCAGGTAGACGGGGCGCGGCGTCATCTCAGCGCGAGAGCTTGTTGAACGCGAGGGGCAGGGCGGGCTCGTCCGCGGGTGGATCGGCAGACACCTCCTGCAGCGAGCAGGTCGCCAGCGCCGACAGGATTCGGTCCTTGATACGCCAGAGCGGATCCCGGACGCTGCATTTCGAGTACTGGCCGCAGTTCTCCGCCTCGGTCGAGCAGGCCGTGACCGTGAGTGGCCCGTCGATCGCCTGGATGATGTCGGCCACGGAGATTGCGCTCGGCGCCTTCGCGAGCCTGTACCCGCCGCGCGTCCCCTGATGGGACGTCAGCAGCCCCCGGCGCGCGAGCCGCTGCAGGATCTTGGCCATGAGCTCGACCGGGATATCGTACGCTTCCGCAATCTCCCGGGCGCTCGCCGACATGACGTCGGTCCGCGTCGCAAGGTGCTTCAACGCCATCAGCGCGTAGTCGGCCTTTTTAGAGAGTCGGAGCATTACAAATCCTTGTCACGTGCGACGTGCCGCTACCACATCCCCAACTGCAGCTTCGCCGCGTCCGACATCCGATCCTTCGTCCAGCCGGGTTCCCACACGACGTCCACTTTGGCGTCCGTCACACCCGCGACGGCCTTGACCTTCGACGCGACCTCGGCCGGGAGCGACTGGGCCGCCGGGCAGCCGGGCGCGGTGAGCGTCATCGTGACGACGGCGGCACCGGCGCCATCCACCGCGACGTCGTAGATCAAGCCGAGCTCCCAGATGTTGACGGGAATCTCGGGGTCGTAGACGGTCGAAATCGCCTGCACGATGGCGGGCCGCAGCGCCGCGGTCTTCTCCGCGTCGGCGACGAGTGCCGTGGGTGGCGCCGCCTGGGGCGCCTGAACGGTCTCAGGTGGAATCATGGGCAATGGCTTCATTCTAATGCCGGCCTTCGGCTACTCGGTGGACACGGCCTGCTTGCGATCGAGTGCGGCCTTCAACGTGTGCCAGGCCAGGCTGGCGCACTTCACGCGTACGGGGAACTCACGGACACCCGCCAGCACCGAGAGCTTGCCGAGATCTTCAACGGGCTGATCGGGCGGTGTCGTCACCACGCGGTGAAACCGCTCGAACAGGCTGTTCGCCTCGCCGACGGTCTTGCCCTTGAGGGCGTCGGTCATCAGCGACGCGGAGGCCTTCGAGATCGCGCAACCCGATCCCTCGAACGCCAGGTCCGTGATGGTCTCGCCGCTGACCTGGACGTACAGGTTCAAGCGATCGCCGCAGAGAGGATTGTAGCCCTCCGCATGGTGCGTCGGCGCCTGGATCGCGCGGAAATTTCTCGGCCGCCTGTTGTGGTCGAGGATGACCTCCTGGTACAAGTCGGTCAGGTCCGACATCAGGCAAACACCGCGCGCACCCTGTCGAGTGCCCGCACCAGGACGTCGATGTCCTCCC
>JALZOC010000743.1 GCA_030857365.1 Acidobacteriota bacterium | reverse complement strand
GCTCCTCGATGTGCTGCGGCACTACTCTGTGCGGACGACCGAGCGGCGGCTGCGGTGCCGGTCGATGACGTGCTGCCCGAGGCGCTTGCTGAGGAAGACCTTCGACTCGGCGCTCTCGAACGGATGCTGGACGAACCGGATCACGTCGAAGTGCAGCTGCGCGAGCGTGCTGCGCATCTCGTAGAAGCGGTTCTTCGTCTTGACGATGATCTCGTCGAAGCCGTTGGCCATGGCCCAGGCTTCCTGTTCCTCGGTGAGCGCACGGAAGTGCCCCTGGCCGCGCCAGTCGCTGCGTGTCCCGCCGATCCACTGATAGAGCACGCGGCGGCCGTCGAACTCGACACAGTCCTCGAGCTGGGCGACCAGGTCGGCCAGCTTGGGGTCGCTCTCGTTCGCACGCAGCTCGTGCGACACCTTGAACGAGACCGGCACCACCATGCCTGGATCGTCCGGCAGCGGGGCCTCCGCCATCAGGATCTGGTGGTCACGGTCTGACAACCGCTGCATGACTTCGGCGGCCGTCTTCTTGCGCGGGAAGTCGAGAAAGAACTCCTCGATGTACTGGATTTCGAGCGCCCCCTGCTGGAGCGAGTACTGTTTCAGAAGGTATTCCACGGGATGCAATCATAACCGACGTGCGCACGTCCCCGCACCGCGTCGTGGCCGCTGGAACCCCTGGCGCCGTGGCACTCCTGGCACCTGGGACCACTGTGGCATGGTCCCGGAAGCGGAGAGCGCGTCAGACTCGTTCCAGCGAGATCGCCCGCCGCCAGGCGGGGTTGATTCGGGCGTAGAGCGCCTGGTCGCGCGGAACACCGTACTTGACGCTGCTCGACGAGAGCACCGCTTCCCGTACGTAGCCCGCCTTCTCGAGCACGCGTATCGATCCGGCGTTGTCGGCGAACGGCAGCGCGAACAGCCGCAGCAGGTTCGCCGCCGCGAACGCATGCTCCGTCACGAGCACGAGCGCCTCGGTCGCGATGCCGCGCCCCCAGTGCATCTCGCCGAGCCAGTACCCGATTTCGGCCGAGTAGCGCTCGACGTCGGTGCCGATGACATACCCGATAGCGCCCGCGGCCTCGCCGTCCACCTCGATCGCGAGGTTCGATGTATCAGCCTCGGAGACGGCGCCTCTGATGAAGGCGTTCGCGTCGGCCTTCGAGTACGGATGCGGGAATCTGTCTCGCAGCTGCCGCGCGACGTTCACGTTATTGGCATGGCGCACGATTGCCGCGGCGTCCGCCGTGCGCCACGGCCGGACCACCGAGCGCGTGCCTTCGAGTCTCATGGCATCTCACCACCGCATGTCGGTGTGTGCAGGTCTGGGAGCCTCAGAACAGAGCCCGTCCCTCCGCCTTCAGCCAGCGCTCGGCCGCCCGGAAGTCCGGGCATGCGGCTTCCACCAGGCGCCAGAAGCGCCTGGAGTGGTTCTGCTCCCTGAGGTGCATCAGTTCGTGCACGAGCACGTAGTCGCTGACCTGCGGCGGCATCTGGATCAGCCGGAAGTTCAACGCGATCCGGCCCGCGCGCGAGCAGGATCCCCACCGTGACGTCTGGTTCCGGATCGTGACCCCCGCCACGGTCAGGCCGTGCACGCCGGCGAGCGCATGCAGTCGCCGTCCGAGCTCCGCGCGGGCCAGGAGCCGCAGGTCCGCTTCGATGTGCTGGCGAAGGTCCGCCGTTTCCTCCGCGACGGTGAGGCTTCTCTCTCCATATCGTACGATCCGGCAACCATCGGCCTGGCCGACCTCGATCGGGACGGGGTGGCCGCGCAGCAGCACGACAGCGCCATTCCGCCACTCGACCGGTGTGCCCGCCCGGACGCGCAGACGCTCGCGCTGTATCCACGCCGCGTGCTTCTGGATGAACCGTGCGGCCTCGGCACGAGATCCACCGCGCGGAATTGTCACCCGCAGTCCCCCGCCAGGACGCACGCGCAGGATGTAGCGCCGCGCCCGCCGCATGCGGACGAACTCCACACCCGGCTCTGTCGCAGGACTCGTCGCCTGGAACCGTCCCGTCGGACGGGCAGGCTCAGGCGTGATGGATGGAGGGAACGCCCCCTGAGAAACGCCGCCACCCTGGGGCGCACGAGAGAACGGGAGGTCGAGCTGCACGCGTCGTGCGGATGATACACCGCGTCACTCCCGGCCGGGCCAGGTTCGGCCCGGTCAGAATCAGCCGGTCAACCCCGCAACGAGATGTTTCGTCAAAAGGGGGGAGTCGGGGATCGGGGATCGGGGATCGGGGATCGGGGAAGGCCGGCGGGGCCACAGCGCAAAGTGTGCCGAGCTCGGGCGTCAAGATCTCGCGAAAGTAGGAGGGCGGCTACCAGCGCAGGAGCGGACGGCCGTACAACGACCCCGGCCATGGGATCGAGGCGAAGATGACGAGCAGCGCCAGCCCGAAGAAGATCGCTGCCACACGGTGGCGGCGGAGCACGTC
>JALZOC010000742.1 GCA_030857365.1 Acidobacteriota bacterium | reverse complement strand
CTTGTGCGTCTGCCGCAGCTCTTTCGCCGCGCGGATCAGGGCGTCGCAGACGTCACGCTGCTGCCAGTACACCTGGTTGACGGCCCAGGCCGCAATCGGGGGCTTGACCAGCTGCTTCACCGCCGCCGCGCCGGCTCCGGCGGTGTTCGCCAGCGCGTTGCGTGCCGCGGTGAATTCCCCGGGGGGCAGCTGGTAGAGGCGATCGATCTCCGCATCGAGTCGGCGTGCCGCCATTGGCGCTCCATTATGAATCGCGGACGCCGACGCCCGACATTCCGATCCACAATTTCACGTGCCCGAATTTCACGCGGAGCCGTATGTGTACCTGGCGGGGTTGTCGCACAAGTCCGCGCTGATCGCCTGGGGCGCCTTCTATTTCAAGGCCCGATCCGACGGACGCGCGAAGCTGGTGGACGACGAGGATCTGCAGTGGGTGCACCCGCCCCGGTGCGATTCAATCGGAGCCCGTTCCGCTCCGTACGGCCCCGCTCGCGTCGAGGTTCGCGATGCTGTCGGGACGCTGGTGGCCGAGGCCGCGACCAACACGTGCAATCACGCCGCGATCTCGGGCCTGCAGCCGAACACGCGCTATACGTTTTCGGTGACCGTGAAGCACGAGCTGTGGGGAGGCGGCGTCCGCTGGGACTGGGATCCGCGGATCCAGGGGCTGGTGCAGCGGGAACGTGTGTACCGTAATGAGTTCCGAACCCTGCCGGATCCGGAGGCGCCGCTCGACGAGCCGTTTTCGTTCGTCGTGATCGGCGACTTCGGCAGCGGCGTGAAGAAGCCCTCCACCGCCAGGCGGCGGCAGTTCGAAGTGGCGCAAGCGCTCGAACGTGCCGTGGACCAGTACGACGCGCGTCTCGTGCTCACGACGGGGGACAACATCTACGCATCCGGGCGGTTCCTGCTCTGGACGGCGGATTCCGGGGGAGAAGACGACGACTGGTTCTTCACGTACTTTCAGCCGTACCGATACGTGCTCAACCGGATTCCATGGTGCCCCTCGATCGGCAATCACGACACGCGCGAAACCGAGGAGCACGACGACCGCGAGCAGGTGATGGACAACTTCTATCTTCGCGAGCGGCTCGCCGGGGAGGAAGCCGCGGGCCGGGCGTCGGTCGGTCCGGGGCTCTTCTACCGGTTCCGGGTGTCGGCCGATATCGAGTTCGTGTGCTTCGACACCTCCAAGGAGCACTTCTTCCGGCGCGGCCGCCTGTTCGAGTATCCGAAGCACGCGGAGTTCATGCAGCGCGCGTTCCCTCCGCGCGAGCAGGGGGGCGTGCGATGGCGGATCCCATTCGGGCATCACCCGCCCTTCTGCGCAGGCCCGCAGCACGGAAACACCGACGGAATGGAACCGCTGGTCCGACTGTTCGAGGCGGGCGGCGTGCGTGCCTGCTTCAGCGGGCACGAGCACAACTTCCAGCACTCGCGGTGGAACGGGATCGACTACTTCGTGTCCGGCGCCGGCAGCAAGATCCGCCGGCGGGTGCCGCGGCGATTCGAGGAGGCGCACACGGAGTCGTGGTCGGGGGAGTGCCACTTCCTGGTCGTGACGATCGACGGGCCGTCGATGACCGTGCGCGCCATCGGCGAGAGCCCGGACGACGCGCTGGCCGACATTCCCAGGCTCACGCCCGGGGGGGAGGGAATTCAGGGCCCAATGATCGTCAGGTCTGAACGCTGAAGGCTGAAGCTCGAATTCCCCGTTCGAGCTTCAGCCTTTCTGTCCTATCGTCGGGCGTCCGTGATGGGCGTGATCGTCACCTTCCGGTAATTGATCTTCTCGTGATCCCCCTGGATCATGATCGGGCCGGGCTCGGTCTCGTTGGCATCGAGGGCTCCGCCGGTCACCGCCTCGAGCGTCGTGTTGTCCTGCACCTTCTGCCCGTTCAGGATGACCGTGACCTTGTTGCCCACGACGGTCGCCTCCATCGTCTGCCATTCGCCGACCGGCTTGCTGGCGTTCACGACCGGGGCGTGCCACGCATAGACGGACATGTGGCCGTGCGACTCGGGCGGCTTGCCGTGGTCGTCCAGCACCTGCAGCTCGTAGCGGCCGCGCAGGTAGATGCCGCTGTTGCTCGCCTTCTCGACCTTGTACTCCGCGTGGATCTTGAAGTCCTGGAACTTCTGCTTCGAAACCAGGTTGTTCGCGTGTGGCTCGTTCGTCATGACGCCGTCGACGACAGACCAGCCCGACGGCTTGCTCTTGTCCTGCACATCCCAGGCGTCCATCGACTTGCCGTCGAAGAGCTGGACGGGGGTGCCGAGCTTGTGGGTGGCGTTCGCGTCGGCCGGGCCCCACTTCGGAGGACGCGCCCCGACGAGTTCAATCGTCCGGGCGGCGGTCTTGACCGAGCCGGTCAGCTTCTCTCCCTGGACCCTCGCGCGGAACTCCGGCGCCGCGCCGCCGCGCGCGGGGGCCGCCGTCTGCCACAC
>JALZOC010000741.1 GCA_030857365.1 Acidobacteriota bacterium | reverse complement strand
GCGCCTCGCCGTATGCGTTCCCCTCAGTGAGCCCATCGAACTCGGAGATGCCCACAACCTGGAGCGCGGTGAATCCCTTGGCGGCGCGGTCCTCCATGTACAGGTCTACCTCCTCACGCCGCAGGCGCTGCACGAGCGACCACGCCGTATCGCCGAGGTAGAAAAAAGGCGACCCGTCCTGATGTATCAGAAACCGACCGTTCTCGCTGACTCGTAGCAATGCGTCCCCTCCTGACCACCGACCCGCAAGCACCGTTCCGGCGCAGAGTCAGGGGAGCTATACAGGCTGATCCATTGGAAACCGGACTCGCCGCCCGTCGCGCGCTGCCTGGTACGATCCGAGGATCATCTCGACGCACGCGCGCCCCTCCTCGGCGGTGGCGAGGGGGCCGCGGCGACCGTGCAGAAAGTCTACCAGGGGCCGAGGCACGGCACGGATGCGCTCGCCATGCGGTGTATCCGCCGGGAAATCGAACGGCGCCCACGCGTCTGCGCCCTTGTGGTATATCTTCAGCGCCGCCGCTCCGGGCGGACGCGGCAGACCCGAGGACACGAGGTCGCCGTAGTTCTGCACGATCGTGCCCGCGTCGCCGTAGATCTCCGTCGTCGCCTCGGCGGCGAGCATCGTTGAGGAGTTGAGCAGGACGCCCATCTCGCCGCGCGCGAAGCGGTATACCGCGACGCCGTTATCGTCGGGCGCGACGCTGGTCACGACGTTGTCGATCTCCGCGATGACGCTCACGGGTGGACCCAGCATCCAGAGAAACCAGTCGGCGGCGTGGGAGGCGTCGTCCATCCACATACCTATGTTCTGCTCGGGGTCGATGTGCCAGTTGCCGGGACGGGCGAAGTCCGGGTTGAGCAGCATCGGGATCGCGTGCCGCCGCCGGACGATGGCGACGTTGCCGACTGCCCCCTCGGTGAGCAGCTTTTTGATCTTCAGGTTCACGGGGTCAGCCCGCATCTGATAGCACATGCTGAACAAGACCTTTGTCTCCCGCACCGCCTCGGTGATGCGGTCACAATCCGCGAGGGAGAGGGCCATCGGTTTTTGCAGGAGGATGTGCTTTCCGGCCCGCGCCGCCAAGACGGCGTGTTCCGCGTGCCGATTTGTCGGGCTGGTGATGAAGACGGCGTCGATATCCGTGCGGGCGAGCAGGTCGTCGAGCTGTGGTATCCAGTCGAGACCGTAGCGCTCGGACGCCGCGCGTCCCCGGTCGAGATCGTCGTCCCACGCCGCGACGACGCGGGCATCCGGGAAGTCCGCGATCACGTCGAGATACGCGTTGACGTGGGCGTGGGCGAAGGAGATCACGCCGAGGTTCATAATGATCCTCCTGTGGAAAAGTGCCGCGCGGGCAGTTGAAGGTTCGTGCGTGTCGCGCCGCACGATACGGCCCACGGGAACCCGTGGGCGGTGGAGGAGCGGTCGCCCGCCGGGGTTCACGCATCGTTTACATCCGGCGGCGCTGCGTCTATGCCATCCGCGCCTTCTGTTGCGTACGCTGCGTTTTGTGATTATCCGTGCGGTTGAAAGGAGTTACTGGTTTTGTCTTCACAGGTATTCGATGCTGCGAGTCTCGTTGCTCGCGGTTACACCCTTTCGGGCCGCGTGCCCGGTGGGCGTGTGGGCTACGTCTTTTTCTGGCCGTGGGCTGCGGTGCCCGCGTGGATCGGTGCGCTTGGTTTGCTCGGCGCGACTTTACTTTGGATGTACCGGTTGCTACAGTTTGCGTTACTCAGTGGTTCGTTCACGACGATTAGTGGGGGCTGATGTCACAGGGCTTGCTCGCGATTGATATCGGCGGGACCAAACTCGCCGCCGGGATCGTCACCATGGAGGGCGGCGTCGTGTCGCGCGCTCGCCAGCCGACGCCGCCCAATGGGGATGCCGAGGCGATCTACGCGGCGCTGCTGGCGTCCGTCTCGGCGGCGATTGCGGACGGCGGTGCGGGGTGTCAGATCCAGGGCATTGGGATCGGCTCGGGCGGACCGATGCGCGCCCGCGAGGGGCTGGTGTCGCCGCTGAACATGCCAGGCTGGCGCGACTTCCCCCTCGTCGCCCGCTTGCGAGACGACCTTGGACTCACCGCCGTGCTCGACAACGACGCGAAGGCGTTCGCGCTGGGCGAGTATCGGTACGGCGCAGGCCAGGGCCATCCCGACATGATGGGGGTGGTGGTGTCCACGGGCGTCGGCGGGGGAATCATCAGCGCGGGGACGCTGCTTCACGGGCGGACGCTCAATGGCGGGCACGTCGGCCACCTCGTCGCGGAGCCGGACGGACCGCGATGCGCGTGTGGCGGCCGTGGCTGTGTCGAGGCGATTGCCTCCGGGCCGTCGATCGTCCGACTCGTGCGTGCGGAACTGGCGCGGGGCCGGGAGTCCGCGCTCCAGGAAATGCCTCCCGAGACCATCATGGCGCAGGACGTGGCGCAGGCCGCGCGGG
>JALZOC010000740.1 GCA_030857365.1 Acidobacteriota bacterium | reverse complement strand
GGCCGGGCCCCACTTCGGAGGACGCGCCCCGACGAGTTCAATCGTCCGGGCGGCGGTCTTGACCGAGCCGGTCAGCTTCTCTCCCTGGACCCTCGCGCGGAACTCCGGCGCCGCGCCGCCGCGCGCTGGGGCCGCCGTCTGCCACACCAGTTCGCCGTTCTCGACCTTGATGGTGGGCAGCTTGACCGGACTGCCACCGCGATTGAGGAACATGCCCGAGAGCTGGCCGCCGTCCTCCTTGACTTCGAGCCAGTACACGCCGGGAGTTCCGTCCGCGGGCGTGATGTTCCAGCGCCCCACAAAGGGATTCTTTTGCGCGGTTGCGGTGGTGATTCCCAGGATCGCGAGGGCCGCGATGGCGGCGGCGCGCGCGATGAGTGGACGCGATTTCATGATGATCATCCTCGCGATGCTATTACGTTCGCCCGCGCACTTCAAATGCCACCTCAATGGGGACACTCACCTTTACGGTAAGTTGTTGATTCGGCTGGGTGCGGGCCGCCGCGCACCACGGCGGGCACCGGGACTTCGGCTACAATCGCCTCACGGACAGGCCTATGCAGATACTCCAGAACCGCAGAGTCTTCGACGTGTGCGTGATTGGATCGGGCGCCGGCGGCGGCATGGCCGCGAAGGTGCTGACCGAGGCCGGGGCCAACGTGGTCATGCTCGAAGCCGGTCCCATGTGGGACCCCGTCGCCGACTCGTATATGTTCGCCTGGCCTTACGACACCCCCCGCCGAGGAGCGGCAATCCCCGAGCGGCATTTCGGCGAGTTCGACGCGGCGCTTGGCGGCTGGACGCTCGAGGGGGAGCCCTACACCAACGCGCCGGGCGACACGTGGGAGTGGTTCCGCTCCCGCATGATCGGCGGGCGCACGAATCACTGGGGACGCATCTCCCTGCGCTTCGGGCCGTATGACTTCCAGCGCAAGACGCTCGACGGGCTCGGCGACGACTGGCCGATCACGTACGACGACGTGAAGCCGTATTACGACAAGATCGACCGGCTCATCGGCATCTTCGGATCGATGGAGAACCTGCCGAACGAACCGAACGGCATCTTCCAGCCCCCGCCGAAGCCGCGGTGTTACGAGCTTCTGATCAAGGAGGCCTCCGAAAAGCTGAACATCCCGGTGATTCCGTCCCGGCTGTCGATCCTCACACAGCCCCTCAACGGCCGCGCCGCCTGCCATTACTGCGGACAGTGCGGCCGCGGGTGCCGGACGCACTCCAACTTCTCGTCGCCGTCCGTGCTGCTGCCGCCGGCGGTCGCAACCGGGCGCCTGACGATCATCACGGACGCCATGGCGCGCGAGGTGACTGTCGATTCCGGCGGTCTCGCCGATGGCGTCATCTACATCGACAAGAAGACGTCGCGCGACCATCGCGTCCGGGCGAAGATCGTCGTGCTCGCGGCGAGTGCCTGTGAGTCAGCCCGCATCCTCCTCAACTCGAGATCGTCGAAGTTCCCGCACGGGCTCGCCAATTCCAGCGGCGTGGTCGGCAGGTACCTGACGGACTCGACGGGCTTGAGCGTCCGCGGATTCATTCCAAAGCTGATGGACGGCATTCCCCACAACGAAGACGGCACCGGCGGCATGCACCTGTTCATGCCCTGGTGGCTCGACAACAGCACGCTCGATTTTCCACGGGGCTATCACATCGAGATCGGCGGCGGCCGGCGCATGCCAAACGCCGGGTTCGGCGGCGGGATCCACCAGTTCACCGGGATCGAAGGCTCCGGCCGTCCGATGTCCTTCGGCGGCTACGGCAAGCAGCTGAAGAACGACTACCGGCGCCTCTACGGCGCCACGGTGAACTTTGCCGGGCGCGGCGAGATGATCCCCAACAAGGACAGCTACCTGGAAATCGATCCCACCGTCGTCGACAAATGGGGCATTCCCGTGCTGCGGTTCCATTTCAAGTGGGGCGACTACGAGATCAACCAGGCAAAGCACATGCAGGAGACCTTCCGCGCCATCATCCAGCAGATGGGCGGCACGCCGATGGGGGAGATGCCGGGCCGCGAACGCGGCTACGGGATCGAGGCGGGAGGCCGGATCATCCACGAGCTCGGCGTCACCCGCATGGGAAACGACCCGTCCACGTCCGTCGTGAACAAGCACTGCCAGGCGCACGACGTGAAGAACGTCTTCGTCGCCGACGGCGGCCCCTTCGTCAGCCAGCCGGACAAGAACTGCACGTGGACGATTCTCGCGCTCGCGATGCGAACATCCGAGTACATCGCGGAGCAGCGCAAGGCAGGAACGGTCTGAAAGGCTGACGTTCGAAGGCTGACGTTCGAACTCAGAGGGTCCCGAGGCAGTTTATGAAAGACATGAATCGTCGCACGGCACTGAAGCTGATCTCGTCGGCCCCGGTGGCCGCCGGGTTCGCGTGGACGGAGGCCGAAGCGCGGCAGGCCGGGCAGAAGGCGCAGGTGGCGCGGGC
>JALZOC010000739.1 GCA_030857365.1 Acidobacteriota bacterium | reverse complement strand
GTGCCGGGGTGGCCTGGGCGCCTCCGGGCGGCGGTGGTGCCGTCTGGCCGGCGGCACCGACGACCGCGAATCCCGTGACTGCGGCGGCAAGCATGATGATTTTCACGAGCTCTCCTCGATTGATCGCGCGGTCGCGCGCATTCGTCGCAACAGGCCGGCCCGTCGAACCCCGCCGGCAACACCCATTCAATATACCAACGCGCGCGGCCCTGCGGCGCGTCTTCGTGGGGTCTCCAATCCCCCGCCTCGGCTAAACTGCCGTCGTGCAGGACATCCGACTCGCCCTCCGGACCCTCCGCGCGCAGCCCGGCTACTCGGTCGTGGCCATCCTCGCCCTGACGCTCGGCATTGCCGCGAATACCGCCGTGTTCACGGTGGTCAATGCGGTCCTGCTTGCGCCTCTCCCCTACGACGATCCGGACAACGTCGTCATCCTGAACGAGCAGACGCCCCAGTCCCCCGCCGTGTCGGTCACCCGTCACAACTACGAAGCGTGGAGAGATCGGGCGCAGTCGTTCTCGGCAATGGCCGCGTTCCGGCCGACGAACATGACGCTGACGGGGCTCGGCGAACCCGAACGGCTCCCGGTCAAAAAGATGGCGGCGCGCCTGCTCCCGCTGCTTGGCGTGCGCGTGCAGGACGGCAGAGGCTTTACCGCGGCTGACGACCGCGCCGGCGCGGAAGGGGTGGCGTTGCTCAGCGCCGGCTTCGCGCGCCGGAGGTTCGGCGGAGAGCGCCCCCTGGGGCGGACGCTCCGACAACGTTCTTCGTTGCTCCGGTGTTACTGGGCGGCGCCGCCGTCCTGGCGAGTTTCGTTCCGGCGTTCCGAGCCGCGCGGGTGTCGCCGCTGGCGGCGCTGAACCGGTAGCGCCCCCGTGCAAGCGGGCGATCGGCTCAGGCGAGAATCTTCGTGGCCACCTCGCCGTGCACGTCGGTCAGTCGGAAATCGCGCCCCTGGAACCTGTAGACCAGCTTCTTGTGATCCACGCCGAGCAGGTGCAGGAGCGTCGCCTGCAGGTCGTACACCGACACGGGGTCCGAGACGACGTTGTAGCTGAAGTCGTCCGTTTCGCCCAGCACGAACCCGCGCTTCGTGCCGCCCCCCGCGACCCACATGCAGAAGTTTCGCGGGTGATGATCGCGCCCGTAGTTCGAGTCGGTGATCTTCCCCTGGCTGAACACCGTGCGGCCGAACTCGCCGCCCCAGACGACCAGCGTCTCGTCCAGAAGCCCTCGCTGTTTCAGGTCCGTGATGAGCGCTGCCGTCGGCTGGTCGGTGCCTTTGCACTGCAGCGCGAGGTCGCGCGGCAGGTCTTTGTGCTGATCCCAGCCCCGGTGATACAGCTGGATGAAGCGCACGTTCCGTTCCGCCAGCCGGCGCGCCATGAGGCAGTTGGCCGCATACGTTCCCGCCTTCCGCGATTCCGGGCCGTACATCTCGAACACCGACTCGGGTTCCTTCGAGAGATCCATCAGGTCCGGCACCGACGTCTGCATCCGATACGCCATCTCGTACTGCGCGATGCGCGTCTGGACCTCGGGGTCGCCATACGTGTCGTGCGTGAAGGTATTGAGCTTCGCGACCGCATCGAGCATCTGGCGCCGCGTCTTCTTGGTGATCCCCGGGGGATCCTCCAGGTACAACACCGGGGCGCTGCCGGTTCCGAACCGCACGCCCTGGTAGCTGGAGGGCAGGAATCCGCTGGCCCACAGCCGCGAGAACAGCGGCTGATCCGTGTTGATCGCGTGCGCCTGCGACAGCAGGACGACGAAGGACGGCAGATTCTGGTTCTCGCTCCCGAGCCCGTAACTGAGCCAGGCACCCATGCTGGGGCGGCCGGGCTGCTGGAAACCGGTCTGGATGAAGGTGATCGCCGGATCGTGATTGATCGCCTCCGTATTCATCGTCCTGATGACGGTGATGTCGTCCACGATCTTCGCCGTGTGCGGGAGCAGTTCGCTGACCCACGTGCCGGACTGGCCGTGCTGCGCGAAGGAGTAGAGCGACTGCGCGACCGACAGCGTGGCCTGCCCCATCGTCTGCGCCACGCGCTGCCCCTGCCGCACCGAATCGGGTATGGGAGTGCCGTGAAGTTTGGCGAGGCCGGGCTTGTAGTCGAACGTCTCGAGCTGCGAAGGCCCGCCCGACTGATGCAGGAAGATGACCCGCTTGGCTTTCGGCGCGAAGTGCGGCAGTCCGGCAAGCCCCACGCCCTTTGCCGCGGCCTCCTGTCCGGCGCCCCCCGACGCCAGCAGATCCGGTCCGAGGAGAGACGCAAGAGCCGCAACGCCGATGCCCTGCGCCGACATGCCGAACAGCTGGCGACGAGTCAATTCGAGAGAGAAGTCGGTCATTTACCCGGACCTCATTTGGACGCTACTTGCTGACCGTCTCGTCGAGATTGAAGATGACGCTGGCGACGGTCGTCCAGGCATCGAGCTCGACGGGATCGAGG
>JALZOC010000738.1 GCA_030857365.1 Acidobacteriota bacterium | reverse complement strand
GTCCGGGCGTCGCCGCTCCGCGGGCGGCCCCTGCGCGCCGGGCGCCGCGACAGCCACCGCGAGGATCAGCGCGAGCGCCGCCGTCCGGTCAGAAACGCGGCTGGCCATCGATGTCGCCGGGAATCTGCACGCCGAAATACTGCAAGACTGTCGGAGCGATGTCCATGATCGATACTCCCTGCCTCTCGAGGCGGCGGCTGGAAATCAGGACGCCGGACGTGCTCGCGTAGTCATAGCCTCCGTGATCCCCGCTCCACTTCTTCATGTTCGGGTGCACGATCCCCGGCGGCGCGCCCCCGAGCGTCGTCTGCCACGAGACGCGGTACCCACCGCGGCGGCCAGCACGACGGCCAGCGCCGCCGCGAGGCGGGTTCTCCTGGGCATGGATGCGGGGATTATAGCAACGAGGCCCTTGGTGTACGCTCAGATCGTGCGTGCGCTCGGCATCGATTACGGCCGCCGGCGGACCGGCCTGGCATTGTCGGACGCGACAGGCATGCTCGCCCGTCCGTGGAAGACCATTGACGGTGGCGGCGGCCCGCGCCGCGTCGCGACACGGCTCGCAACAGAAATCGAGGCGCTGGCCTCGGAGTCTGATGGTCTGGCCGCCGTCGTCGTGGGCCATCCGCGCCGCCTGAATGGCGAGGCCACAGACCAGACCGCCGTGGTGGAAGCGATGGTCGGGGAGCTCCGGCGCCTCATCGGGCTGCCGATCGTGCTGCAGGATGAGCGGCTCACGAGCCACGAAGCAGAGACCCTGCTCGCGCGCCGGGAAAAGGATTGGCGGAAGCGCAAGGCGCTGCTCGATGCGGCGTCGGCGGCGATCATCCTCCAGGATTACCTGGATGGCCAGGCACGTCCCGCGTTGCGGCCGGGGCCCATCGAGTTCGGGGAGTACGACGAGTGAAGCGCAGAGTCGGGTGGGCCGTCCTCTTGCTTTTCATCGGACTGGCTGGCCTGGGGGCGTGGATGGCATTCGGGATCTCGCGGCCGTTCAAGGGCTACGCCGAGCCGGAACGCTTCGTCGACATCCCCCAGGGGGCGGGTCCGGCGTCCATCGGCCGGCGCCTGGCGGAGGCGGGCGTGATTCGCGACACGTTCAGCTTCCGGTTCGAGCTGGCGCGCACGGGATCGGGCCGGCGGCTCCAGGCGGGCGAATACCGGTTCGATCGTCCGATGACGATCCGGGAGGTGGTCGCAAAGCTCGTGAAGGGCGACGTGCACCTGCTGCCGATCACCTTCCGCGAAGGGCTGACGATCCGGCAGATGAGCGAGCTGTTCGCGGCGAAGGGGTTCGGGACCGCGCAGGAATTCGTGGCCGCGGCGGCCAACGGGGAGCTGGTGGCCGGCTTCGATCCGGCGGCCCGCGATCTCGAGGGCTATCTGTTTCCCGACACCTACTCGATGCCGCGAGGCGCGAGCGCGACGCAGCTCGTGGCGCGCATGGTGGCCGGGGTCGAGCGGGCGCTCACGCCCGAGCTCCGCGCCCGCGCGTCGGCGCGGGGGCTCAATGTGCGGCAGCTCGTCACGCTCGCCTCCATCATCGAGAAGGAGACCGGCAAGCCCGAGGAGCGTCGGCTCGTCGCGGCCGTGTATGCGAACCGGCTGCGGATCGGCATGGGCCTGCAGTGCGACCCGACCGTGATCTACGCCCTGGAGAAGGCGGGGCGCTACACGGGCAATCTCACCCGTGAAAACCTGCGCTTCGATTCGCCGTACAACACGTATCGGTACGCCGGCCTGCCGCCCGGCCCGATCGCATCTCCCGGCCTGGCCTCGCTCGAAGCGGCCGTAGACCCGGCCGATGCGCCCTACCTCTATTTCGTCAGCCGCAACGACGGGTCACACGCGTTTGCCTCGACGCTCCCCGAACACAATCAGAACGTGTTCGAGTACCAGGTGAAGCCGTTCAGGAAGTGATTGCCGGTTCCAGGTTCCAGGTTCCACGTTCCGGGTTCAGGTTCCTGGTTCTCCGGCCGCTGAACGTGGCACCCGGAACCGGAACCGGAACCTTGAACCCGGAACTTGAACCCGGAACCCCGAACCCGGAACCCGGAACCCCGCTCACCGTTCACTCCACTTCAACTTCTCTCGGAGCACGTCGAAGTAGGTGCGGCTGGATGCGCGGATGAGTTGCAGGGGGCGCTCCGCGCGACTGACGCAGATCACGTCGTCGGCTTCCAGCGCGTGGCCCGACTGGCCGTCGAACGTCACGTACACGTCGTCATTCGATCCGTTCACCGCGGACTGCACGCGCACCTCGTACGACCCGGGGAGCACGATGGGACGGTTGGTGAGCATGTGCGGCGCGATGGGGGTCAGCAGCAGGGCATCCACCTCGGGGTGGAGAATCGGTCCACCGGCGGCAAGGTTGTAGGCGGTGGACCCGGTCGGGCTGGCGATAATCAGGCCGTCGGCGCGGACCCGCATCACGGGGCGGTCGCCGATGGCCACGGC
>JALZOC010000737.1 GCA_030857365.1 Acidobacteriota bacterium | reverse complement strand
ACGCGCACCTTCTCGACGGGCAGCCCGAGCTCTGAAAAGATGGTGAACGTATCGCGCAGGCTGAAGGCCACCCCCTCCAGGACGGCGCGCACGACATGCCCGCGCGTGTGGCTGGCCGCCATGCCGAGCAGCGCGGCGCGCACATTGGGATCGCGATGCGGCGTGCGCTCACCCATCAGGTACGGCGCCCAGAGCACCCCGTCGGCCCCCGGTGGGACCGCGTCCGCCTCGCGGACCATCTCCTCATACGCCGCATCGCCGCCGGCGGACATCCCATACTGATCGCGCAGCCATCGCAGCGACAGGCCGGCCGCCTGCGTCACCCCCATCACGTGCCAGCGATCCGGGATCGCATGACAGAACGTGTGAAGACGCCCGCCTGGATCGAGAAACGGCCGATCGGTGGCCGCGAAGACGACGCCGGACGTTCCGAGCGTCGCGCTCACGGTCCCGGGCCGCGTGATCCCCATGCCCACGGCGCCGGCCGCCTGATCGCCCGCGCCGGCCACGATCGGCGTTCCGGACGGCAGTCCGGTCGCGGCAGATCCCGCGTCCGACACGCGCGCGCAGACTTCCGGCGATTCGAAGAGCGCCGGCAGCATGCCGGGATCGATGCCGACGGCCTCCATCATCTCCTGCGACCATCGGCGCGCCACCACGTCGAGCATCAGCGTGCCAGACGCGTCCGCGACGTCGATCGCGTACTCACCACTCAACCGGTACCGTATGTAGTCCTTCGGCAGCAGCACGTGCCGGACTCGGCTCCAGATGCCGGGCTCATGCGTCCGGACCCACAGCAGCTTGGTGAGGGTGAAATTGGTCAGCGCGGGATTGGCGGTGAGCTCGAGCAGCCGCGCCGGGCCGATCAGGCGATCCAGCCAGCGGCACTCCTGCTCGGTGCGCTGGTCGCACCAGATGATCGCGGGCCGCAACACCCCGCCGTTTTCGTCCAGCAGCACCGCCCCGTGCATCTGGCCGGAGAGGCCCACGGCGGAAATCGACGCGGGCGAGACACCGGTCCGCTGCAGCAACGCACGTACGGCTTCCTGCGACGCACGCCACCAGTCCTCCGGATCCTGCTCGGCCCAGGCCGCCATCGGCGACCGGAACGGCGCATGATCCGCCGGCGTCGAACCCATCAGCTTCCCGTCTTCACCCAGCAGCAGCGCACGCGAGCCGCTCGTGCCGACGTCGATTCCAAGAACAGGCATGGTTCGGTTACCAGCTTCCAGCTTCCAGCTACCAGCTACCAGCTACCAGCTATCAGCTTCCAGCTACCAGCGTCCAGCTATCAGCAACTATCCCCTCACCCCCAGCAGCACTTCCATCGTCAGCTGATCCAGCCGCTCGTAGCCGAGCCCCTTGCTGGCGAGCGCGGCGCGATCGAAGTTGTGCGCCAGGAGCGCCTCACCGGCGCGGCCGGAGTATTGTGACGTGTCCGGAAGACCGGCCGCGGCCTTGCCCATCGCCCTGACCATCGCCTGGATCTCCTTGTCGGCGCTCCAGCGCCCGGCACGCTCTTTCAGAATCAGGTAGGTGCGCATGCAGCCGCGCGCGAAATCGCGGACGCCGTCGTAATCCTCGGTGCGGTAGGCGTGCGCGTCGAAGTGACGCGGACCGTCATACCCGACCTCCTCGAGAAACTTCACGAGGAAGAACGCCGCCTTGATGTTGGCGGATCCAAATCTGTAGTCCTGGTCGTAACGGCCAGGCGCCTGGTCATTCAAGTCGATGTGGAACAGCTTCCCGGCTTCGTGCGCCTGCGCCACGGCGTGCAGGAAGTTCAATCCGGCCATCGTCTCGTGCGCCACTTCAGGGTTCACGCCCACCAGCTCGGGGTGCTCGAGCGTCGGGATGAGCCCGAGATACGCGCCGGTCGTGGCCATGTAGATGTCGCCGCGCGGCTCGTTTGGCTTGGCCTCCATCGCGAAGCGGAAGCCGTACTTCTTGTCGATGGAGTACCGAACCAGATAGTTGATCCCGTCCCGCAGCCGCTTGACGGCCTCGTCCGGCCGCCGGCAGGCATCCGTCTCCACGCCTTCGCGGCCGCCCCACAGCACGAACGTCTCCGCGCCCAGCTCCGCCCCGAGATCCATCGCGCGCATGGTCTTCTGGATCGCGTACGCCCGCACGCCGGAATCGTTCGCGGTGAAGGCCCCGTCCCTGAACGCCGGGTCGTAGAAGAGATTGACGGTCGCCATCGGTACGACGACGTGGTGGCGGGCGCAGGCCGCCTGGAACTCCTTGACGATCCGGTCGCGCTCGGACGGTGTGGCGTCGATCGGCACCAGGTCGTTGTCGTGCAGGTTCACCCCCCACGCACCGATTTCTCCAAGCATGGCGACGGCGTCCACCGGCGGGAGGTTCGGCCGGACCGCTTCCCCGAAGGGATCGCGTCCGCGGTTGCTGACGGTCCAGAGGCCGAACGAAAATTTGTGTTCAGGGCGGGGTGTGTACTGG
>JALZOC010000736.1 GCA_030857365.1 Acidobacteriota bacterium | reverse complement strand
ACTTCATGTCTGCACCTTTCGGAAATGGACGAAGCGCGTAGCATAGCCCAAGGCGGCGCGACGCCACGCTCCAACTGGAGCCCGGCCACCTTCAGGAGCTGGCGCGAGCCGTTTCTGGGCTATAATCGTGGTTTCCCTCCGGTCGGAATCACGCTGCACTCCCCCCGCGTGACGCCTCGCCCCCGGGTACTCGAGGGCCGTTTCCGGAGTCCGCAGGATTTTTCATGATTTCAGTCCAAGGCGTGTCGATGCGGTACGGGTCGAAAGTTCTTTTCGACGACGTGACCACCACGTTTTCCGCAGGCCGGCGGTACGGGCTGACGGGCCCGAACGGCGCCGGCAAGTCGACGTTCATGAAGCTCCTGACCGGCGAGCTTCCGCCGCAGCAGGGGAACGTCCTGCGGCCCGACAAGCTGGGGGTCCTCCGGCAGGATCAGTTCGCGTTCGACCGCTTCCGGGTGATCGACACGGTCATCATGGGCAACGCCCGGCTCTGGAGGGCGCTCGAGGAGCGCGAACAGCTCTACGCCAAGACCGACATGACGCACGACGACGGGATGCGGCTGGGCGAGCTCGAGGGGATCGTCGGCGAAGAGGATGGCTACACGGCCGAGACCGACGCGGCGATCCTGCTGCAAGGGCTCGATATTCCCGACGAGCTGCACGAGCGGACGATGGGGGAAATGCAGGGCGGGCAGAAGGTACGGGTGCTGCTGGCGCAGGCGCTGTTCGGGCAGCCCCAGGCGCTGCTCCTCGACGAGCCGACGAACCACCTGGACCTCGACTCGATTCACTGGCTGCGCGAGTTCCTCGTCCGTTACGCGGGCACGCTGATCGTGATTTCACACGACCGGCACTTCCTCAACTCGGTCTGCACGCACATCGCCGATATCGACTACCAGACGATCATCACCTACACGGGCGGCTACGACGACATGGTGGTCGCCAAGACCCAGATTCGGTCGCGGATCGAATCCGAGAATGCGCAGCGCGAGAAGAAGATCGCGCAGCTGAACGACTTCATCCAGCGCTTCGGCGCCGGCACGCGGGCCAGCCAGGTCACGTCGCGGCGGAAGGAAGTGGAACGGCTCGAGACCACCGCGCTCGCCCGATCGAACATCCAGCGCCCGTACATCCGCTTCCAGATGAACCGGCCGTCCGGACGCACCGCCGCGGAGATCAAGGGTATCGGCAAGGCGTACGACGGCCTGCCTGTCGTGTCGGACTTCAGTGCGATCGTCAATCGCGGCGAGAAGATCGTGCTCGTCGGGCGCAACGGGCTTGGCAAGACGACGCTGCTGCGGGCGCTCCTGGCCGACTCCCCGAACCTGCCTCCCTCCCCCGGCGATCGCGACCGCGGGAGCGTGCGGTGGGGGCACGAAGTGGCGATCGGCTATTTCGCGCAGGACCAGACGGGCGTCATCGAGAAGGGAAAGACCGCCGTCGAATGGCTCCACCAGTTCGATCCGGACGCCGCGCGGCAGGACATCCACGGGCTGCTCGGACAGATGCTCTTCACCGGCGAAGAGGGGCTGAAGATGACCGACGCCCTCTCGGGGGGGGAAACGGCTCGCCTGCTCTTCTGCCGGATCATGCTGCAGAAGCCGAACGTGCTCGTCCTCGACGAGCCGACGAACCACCTCGACCTCGAGTCGATCAACGCCCTCAACGTGGCGCTGCAGAAGTTCGAGGGCACGGTGCTCCTCGTGACGCACGACCAGGACCTCATGGAAGAGGTCGGCACGCGCGTCTGGCACTTCGACGGCGGCGCCATCACAGACTTCAAAGGAACGTACGAAGAATACGCGGCGACGCTCGCGTAGCCAGTACTGCACATGCCCTCGACGAAAACAGAGACAACCATCTTCGGCTTCGCGTCGCTCGGCCTCGCCGAAGACCTTGTCCGCACCATCACCGCCCTGGGCTACGAAGAGCCCACCCCGGTCCAGCGCGAAACGATCCCGCTCCTGCTCGAAGGACGCGACGTGCTCGCGCAGGCGGCGACCGGAACCGGCAAGACGGCGGCGTTTGCCCTCCCGATGCTGCAGCGCATTCGGACCGCCGAGGCGAAGCGCCGGCCGGCGCCGCTCGGCGGGCTCGTGCTCGTTCCCACCCGGGAACTGGCGATGCAGGTCGCCGAGGCCGTGCACAAGTACGCCCGCGGCACTGCGCTCGCCGTCCTGCCGCTCTACGGCGGGGCGCCGATGCACCAGCAGATCAAGGGGCTGGAGCGCGGCCCCGCGGTCGTCGTCGCCACGCCGGGGCGCGCCCTCGATCACATCCGCCGCGGCACGCTGAAGCTCGAGCAGCTCTCCGTGCTCATCCTCGACGAGGCCGACGAGATGCTCGACATGGGATTCGCGGAGGATCTCGACGCGATCCTCGAAGCGACGCCGCGGACGCGGCAGACGGCGCTCTTTTCCGCGACCATTCCGTCGCGCATCCTCGCCATCGCCGGGC
>JALZOC010000735.1 GCA_030857365.1 Acidobacteriota bacterium | reverse complement strand
GTCTCCGTGCGTCTCCGCGGGCTCCGTGTCTCCGCGGTCGATTGCTCATCGAGCTCGGCCGCGTCGGGGCGATGAAGATCCTCTACTGCGCGACGGATCAGAGGGTCCCCGGGACGAACGGGGGCTCAGTCCATGTCACGGCGGTTGCCGAGGGGCTCGCGGCACTCGGACATGACGTCCACGTACTCGTGACGCCCGGAGGGGGGTTTCCGCCTGGAGCGGTGACGTGGATCGCCATGCCGCCTCCGCTCGGCCGCACAGAGCTTCGGTGGGCAGCCACCGGGTCGGTGCGGCGACTCGCGGCGAGGCTCCGCCCGGATGTCGTCATCGAGCGCTACTACAATTTCGGCGGCGAAGGCATCGGCGCGGCGCGCCACGTCGGCGCAACGGCCGTGCTCGAAGTGAACGCGCCGGTGATCGACTACCCGGGATCGGCCAAGCGGCTCGTCGATCGCGCGCTCGGCATCGAACCGATGCGCCGCTGGCGCGAGCGGATGTGCGCCCACGCCGACCTGATCGTGACGCCGAGCGCCGCCATCCTCCCCCCCCGTACACCGGCATCGAAAATCGTGGAGCTCGAATGGGGTGCGGACACGGAGCGTTTTCGCCCCGGCGTGCCGGGACCGCTCTCCTTCGAGCGGCCCCCCGGGACGGTAGCGGTCTTCGCCGGCGCGTTCCGCAGCTGGCACGGCGCGGTACACCTCGCGACCGCGATCGGGCAACTTCGGCAGCGGGGCCGCGCGGACGTCGGGGCCGTGTTCATTGGCGACGGACCGGAGCTGCCCCGAGTACGCGAGGCAAGCCGCGGTCTCCAGGGCGTGGTGTTCACAGGCGCCCTGCAGCACGCCGATATGCCCGCTACGCTCGCCGCGTGCGACATCGGCGTGGCGCCATTCGATCTCGGCCGGCACGCACCCCTGGCTCTCGGCTTCTACTGGTCGCCCCTGAAGATGTTCGAGTACATGGCAACCGGCCTTCCTGTCGTCGCTCCCGCGAGCGACAGGATCCCCTCACTCGTCGGCCACCAGCGGGAAGGGCTGCTGTATGCCGCCATGGAGCCTGGCGGGCTCGCTGCCGCGCTGGAGGCGCTCACGGACCCGCAGCTCAGGAGCCGCCTCGGAGCCGCCGCCCGACGGCGCGCGGTCGCCGAGTACAGTTGGTCCAGGCATTGCCGGGCGCTCGAGGCCGCCATCGGCCGTATTCGGGAAGCCGGGCGGGCGGCGCGCGCGTGAGAAAACGTAACGCATGCACATCCTGATACCCACCGATGCTTTCCCGCCCGTCTGCGGTGGAAGCGGCTGGAGCTCGTACGAGCTCGCGCGCGGCCTGCGGGCACGAGGGCATCAGGTCACGATCGTCCAGCCACGGCCCGGCACACCCACCGGCGTGCGCGAGCGAACGTTCGACGGGCTCCATGTGCTGGAGTTCGGGGCTGCGGCGCCGCCGATCCCCTACCTGCGGAACTACTTCAAGAACGAACGGCTGCACGCGCGGCTGGCGACCTTTCTGCACGACGTAATCACTCGCGAACGGATAGACCTGGTGCACGGCCAGCACGTCCTCACCTGCCTTCCCTCCATTGCCGCGGCTCAACGTGCCTCGGTGCCGGCCGTCTGCACCGTCCGCGACTACTGGCCGGTGTGTTACTGGTCCGATTTGATCCACACCGACGAAGCGGGGCTGGCGCGGCGCGGACGAGAGGGCGCCCGAAGGCCGGCGCCCGGCGTTCAGAGCGTCGCGAGCAGTGTCGATGGGACACTGTGCCCGGGGTGTTCCGCGGGGATGATGACGCGGTGCATCCGGCCTCACGCCGGGGCGCTCTGGCCCGCGGCGCTGCCGATGATTCCCTACATGCGCGCCAACCTCGCGCGCAAGCGCGGCGGCCTCGCCGGCGCGGATGCCATCATCGCGGTCAGCGGCAGGATGGCCGCCGACCTCCGTGCACGAGCTCCGGAGATCCGCGGCACCAGGCTCGAGGTCATTCCCAACGCCGTGAACGTCTCGGCGCTGCGCGCTGCCGGACACGCCACGGCCGCACCGATGGAGGGTCCCTATGCGCTGTATCTCGGCAAGCTGGCCCCCAACAAGGGCAGCGCGCATCTCATCCCGACAGTCGAGAAGGCAGCGCTCGACTGGCCGCTGGTGATTGCCGGGACCGGCCCGGATCACGAGCGGATTGCTGCGGACGCGCGCCGCTCACCGCGCGAGGTGCGGCTCATCGGATGGATCGATCAGCCCTCGGCCGCCGCATGGCTGGCGCATGCCTCGATGCTCATCTTTCCGTCGCGCGGTCCCGAGTCGTTGAGCCGCGTGCTGATCGAAGCGAGCGCGCTCGGCGTTCCGATTGCCGCCATGGACACCGGCGGCACGTCGGACATCATCCTCGATGAGCAGACCGGCCTCCTGTCGGCCACGGCCGGCGAGCTCGCCGACGATGTGCGGAGGCTGCGGGCCGACGGTGCAC
>JALZOC010000734.1 GCA_030857365.1 Acidobacteriota bacterium | reverse complement strand
GTCTCGGCAGGAGCGGCATGCGCCACAGAAGTCCATCAGGAACACCACGCCCTGCGTGCCGATCGCGGTAGGCGTGCCGGACCCGACATCAACCACCTCACCTGCGGCCTCATGTCCCGGCGTCACTGTCGAGCCGTCACGCAGCTGGGCGCGATCCGTGCCACACAGGGCATTCGCCCGAATCCTGAGCAAAAGCTGGCCGGCTTCGGGGTAAGGAATCGGGCGATCCTGAATACCGATGCGACCGCCCCCCAAGAAGTGCGGCACGCGCTGCATACGGATCTCCACCGCCCCGCGGGTCACCCTACGCGTCCCCGTCGTAGGTCAGCGATACCTGGAGCACATCGCCCGGCTGCTGCAGTGCGGCGAAGCCGCGCGAGGCATCTTCTACCGGCATCGACAGCCGCGGCAGCCGTCCGAATTCGACCTCACGTGCGAGCGCCATCCCGGTCACGCTGGCGCGCAGCGTGCGCCACGTCTGCGAAGAATGCACGTTCCCGATCTGCCCGCACACCACTCGGATCCCGTTGTGGTGGAACTCGTCGCCGAGGATCAGGTTCGACGCCTCACCCTGGTAAAAGCCCACCGCCACGACCGTGCCCCGCCGGCGGACGACGCGGATCGCCTCGTGGAGCGCACGCGTGGAACCCGTGCACTCCCATGCCACCGGGATCCCCTCGGAGCCGTGGCGACGCTTCAGTCCCGCGGCCAGGTCGTCGGGGCCTGAGGCGTCGATCGTCCCGAATCCAAGCGACGCAGCGATCTCCAGGCGCTGCGGAAGACGGTCGACGACATACACCGGATCGGCTCCGGTGGCCCGCACGACCTGAGCCGTGAGGAGTCCGACGACCCCGGCTCCGAAGACGATGGCCGGCCGGCCGGCGTGCTGCCCCTCACCGTAGGCGACGGCGTTCGCGCAGATCGGTCCCATCTGGGCGAGATCGACTCCGTCGTCCCACGACAGGCCGTCCGGCAGACGTTGGGCGAGCGCCACCTCGCCGGGAAGCGAGGTCAGCTCGGTATGTCGCCAGCTCCCGTAGACCCGCGTGCCGACGGCCACGTCCGCCGCGCGTGACTCCGTCACCTCCCCGGCAGCTCGATAGCCGATGGCGAGCGGGTATTCCATCGACGCCGTGCCCGCCTCGAAGAGGCGCAGCTCCTCGTTCCAACGCTTGTGCAGGTAGACGTTCGTCGCGCCGCGGCCGTAAAACGTCATCTCGGTACCCGCACTGACCGCGGAGCGCACCGTCCGGATGCGAACGTGCCCGTCGGCAAGGGGTGCCGGGTCATACCGGACGCACTCGACCTCGCCCGTCTTGGTCAGCTGCACCGTCCGTCCACCGATCTCGCCGCGCTCGATTGGTCCACGCAGCGCATCGGGAACCGCAGCGCCGGTCACGCCGAGCCCGTTCTCGATGACCGGCGATCGATGAGCTCGCGAAGAAAGGTGACCGCCGCCGGGAGAACCTCTTCGGGATCTCCCGACAGGTTGCACTCCATCGACGCCCAGCCGCCGTAGCCGAGCTGTCTGAGACCGTCGAACACACTGACGAAATCGAGATGGCCTTGGCCGGGTTCGAGCCGCTGCGAGTCAGCGAGGTGCACGTAGGCCAGCATCTCACCTGCCTCGACCAGCGCTGCGCCCAAGTCCGGCTCCTCGATGTTCATATGAAACACGTCACCCATCGTGCGCACGTTGGCACTGTTCATCGCGCGCGCCCAGCGCACCGCATCCGCGACCGTCACCGATACGCTGTTCTCGTAGCGGTTGATTCCCTCGATGACCAACGTCCCGCCGACCAGCTCAGCGTGGTCGGCGGCTTCGCGCAGGCCCTCGAGCCAGAGCGCCTCGTCCTCTTCAGCTGAACGCCCGGTGCCGCAATTGGGCAGCTTGTTGGTGCGGCCGTAGATCGGGACCACGATCAGCGGCGCCCCGAGCTCCGCGCCGAGCTCCAGGAGCCGCTTGACATCAGTGAGGCAGGCGCGGATCTGTTCCGGATCGGGATCGATGAACCATCCGCGGTGGCCCGAGCACATGGCGCTGACGGGCACGCCGTCACGCACGGCCTCTTCGGCCGCCTCGATCATCGGGAAGTGCGACAGCTCGATGCCGTCGAACCCGTAGCGCAGGGCGGCGACATGCTTCTCTCGCAGGGATTCCCCTGGGACGAGGCGCGATTGGATCGCCAGCTTCACCATCGGATCATTCCCGCGAACGGCGCCGGCAGGCGCCGGGAGGGCGGTTCGGCCCGAACTCGACGACGCGGTCGAGCATCAGCCCAATCGCAACCCCGGTCGAAACGAGATCGATGACTATTGGCTTCATCCGCGCACACCACGATCAAGAATGGATGAGACATGTCCCCGCGTGGCGGAGCATACCGCCCGCGCACGGCTGAAATCATCTCTCGTCTTCCAATGCAGACCGGCACGCGGCTACATTGCGCATCGCACCCAATCCGAAAG
>JALZOC010000733.1 GCA_030857365.1 Acidobacteriota bacterium | reverse complement strand
CTCCGGAAGCGCGCGCCGCTCGGTAATCGCGGCCGGCTCGGGGACCGCGGTCGCCGCCATCAACACTGCCGTGCCCCCGGCATCGTTCCAGGCGGTGACGGCTGTCGCGTCGGCGGCCTCGAGCGCGCCGCGCAGCTGCGCGTCGGTCGGGATCGCGACGCCGCTCTTCTGTGCCGATACGGCGAGGATGACCCGGCTCTCATCCGAGAACAGGCGGCGCGCCGCATCCCCCACCTCGGCGGCCGTGATGGCCGGAATCATCGTCTTCGCCAGCCCGTACTCGTATTCAATCCCGGGACTCGGTTCCCCCTCGAGGAAATGGTTCACGTACTCCTGCGCGTACGAGCCGCTCTCGGTCTTGTCGCGTTCGCTGTGCGCGCGCTCGTACGAGGCCAGCATCCACTTGCGGGCCCGCTCCAGCTCCGCTGCGCCGAATCCGTGCTCCTTGATCCGGTTCGACTCGACGGCGAGCGTCGTCAGGCCGGCGGTCAGCTTCCCGTCCTCGACCGCCGCGCCAAGGGAGAAGGTGCCGACCGTGGGGCTCAGCGCGTTCTCGTACGCGCCCGCCCCCAGGAACTGCGCATCGGGCTTCCGCGACAGCTCGTCGAAGCGCTCGTTGATCATCTGGACGACGAGCCGGTGGACGAGGCTCCGCCGGTAATCGGCGACGCGATCCTGCGGCAGCCGCGGCCGCTTCCTCACGAGCGACACGGACGACTGCTGCGCCTCGGGGTCGGTCGCGACCTTGATCAGCAGCTCCGCCTGCAGCGGCACGTCGTACACGCGATCGGGCGCGGGCGCGGCCGGTTTCGTGAGCCCCGCGAACTCCGCCCGGATCGTGCCCTCGATCTGCATCGGGTCGATGTCGCCGACGACGATGAGGGCCATGCGGTCGGGGCGATACCACTTCGTGTAGAACGCCCGCAGCCGCTCGGGAGTGAAGCTCTTGAGCACCTCCGGCTTGCCGATCGGCAGCCGCTCCGCGTACTTGGAGTGGTAATAGAGAACGGGAATCTGCAGGTCGCGCAGCCGGGACGCCGCCCCCAGCCCGCCGCGCCATTCCTCGATGACGACGCCGCGCTCCCTGTCGATTTCCGCTGGCTCCAGCGAGAGCCCTCCGCCGAAATCCGAGAGGGCCTGCAGCCCCTTGAGCACAACGGCGTCGCGATCGGTCGGCAGGGTGAACATATACACCGTCTCGTCGAAGCCGGTGTACGCATTGAGGTGAGGCCCGAGCCGCGCGCCTGTCGATTCGAAGGTGGCAATCAATTCCCCCGGCTTGAAGTGGCGGCTTCCGTTGAACGCCATGTGCTCGAGGAAGTGCGCGAGCCCCTGCTGATCGTGCTCTTCGTCGACGGATCCGGCCTTGACCGCAAGCCGGAGATTCACGCGCTTCTCTGGCCGGGTGTTGCGGCGGATGTAGTACGTCAGCCCGTTCGCCAGCGTCCCCGTTCTGACCGCCGGATCGAACGGCAGCGTGTCGGTCGGTGCGAAGGCGGGTGCGTTCGCCTGCTGAGGCACGGGCTGCGCAGCAATGGGGGCGAACGGGGCGAGCGTGAGTCCGAGGACCAGCACGCAAACGAGGCGTCGGAAGCTCATGGGGAGGACGGTACTACGGGGTCCGTGCTGCGTGCAACGGGCCAGGTGCTGCCTGTCACGTGCGACGTCGCGCGTGCGACATCGCACGTTCACGCCGGTATCTGGAGGTCCGGCATCGGGGGGGCGGCGAAGAGCCGCCGGCACGGGGCGGCGATCATGCGCGCCCAGCGCGCCGACCGGTTCACCCGCGCGCTGTCGGTCGCGATCCCGGTGTTCGCGTACATCTGGCGATACAGCTTGGAGATGAGGACGAACGCGAGGCGCGCCTTGACCGACTTGACGCAGTTCGAGCGCTCCCAGATCTTCCGGAAGCTGTAGAAATCATCCCAGACCGCCTGAGTCCGCCGCCGAATCTCGTCCGCTTCCATGACCGGATGCGGCGTGTAGACCTTCGGCCGCAGCGCCTGCGGGATGAGCCAGTGGCGCGTGAGCGGCACGCCGCCGATCCGCGTGGTGTCGGACTCCATCGTTTTTTCCCAGGCGGCAAAATCGACCGTGCCGGGAAAGGGGGTGAGCATCACGAACTGCGCAAACGTCACCCCGGCGCGGCTGGCAATCGCCGACGTCGCCTCGAAGGTGTGGGGCCGGTCCGACGGCAGGCCGAAGATGAAGGAGCCGAGCACGTGCACGCCGGCGCTCTTGAAGGCGCGCAGCCGCTCGACGAGCGTCTCCCCCGCGTAGTTGAAATCCTTGTAGACGTCCTTGAGCCCCTCGGGCGTGACCGCTTCGACCCCCACGAGGGCCCCCTTGATCCGCGCCGCCTTCATGGCGGCGAGAAACGCCGGGTCCTCCGCCGCTTCCATCGTGATCTGGGTGAAGAAGATCATGTCGTTCGGAAGCCTCGAGAGCTTCTCCATCAGCTCGAAC
>JALZOC010000732.1 GCA_030857365.1 Acidobacteriota bacterium | reverse complement strand
CCTCGTGCAGCGACATGAGCGTCGTGATGGAACCGTGAGATTCGGCTTGCTCGAAACCGTGCGCGAATTCGCGCTCGAGCACCCCGCGTTGTCGGGAGAGCTCGCGGCGGCGCAGAGCGCCCACGCAGCGTACTTCCTCAGCCTCGCAGCGCGAGCGGCGATCGACGTGTACATGTCGAATCCGCGTCGTGCGCTCGACGACCTTGAGGTTGAGTATCCCAACTGTCGGGCTGCCCTCGGCTTCTTTGCCGCCTCCCGGGACGCCGACAGCGAATTGTGGCTGGCGTCATGGATGGCCGAATTCTGGCAGAACCGCGGTCGACTCGCCGAAGGAATCCCTTACCTGTCGGACGCGCTCGAACGTGGGCAGAATGCGGCGCCGCTCCCTCGGGCCAGAGCGATGATCGACCTCTCCTTGCTGGTCCGCGAAGTTGGCGACTGCGGCCGTGCCCTTGACCTGGCTGCCGAAGCGGAGCGGCTCGCCCGCACCGGCTCGGACGAAGGTCGGCTCGCGCAAGTGCTCTTCGTCCGAGCGTGGACCATCGGCTCCTGCCTCCAAGTGTGGAGTGACGTCGTGCCGCTCCTGGAAGAGGCCCTTGACCGTGATACCGCCGCCGATCCCGAGTCCCCATTACGGCCGGCCACGCTCGCCGACCTCGGTTGGGCCCTCACGCGCCTCGGTGAGGTGGCGCGCGGACGACTGATGATCGAAGAGGCGATGAGCGTCGCGCGAGCGAGCAATCGAGGGTTTTCGGTCACCAAGAATCTGACGACACTTGGACTACTGGATCAAGAAGCTGGCGACGCGCTTGTCGCGGCCGACCGTTACCGACGAGCCCTCGAATTGAGCGGGGAGATTGGGTTCACGCTGCGGGCGGTCTACCCGCTCGCGGGTCTGGCCGGTCTCACCATGGACCGGGGGAATACCGGCTTGGCAGCACGCTTGTTAGGGATGGTCGAGGCGGTCTGGCAGCAGACCGGGGCTGGACCGACCACTCCGCGGCTCGAGAAGTGGCAGACGATCGCGGACCGCGCACGGAGACAGGCACTCGCCCTCCTCGGCACCGAGGAGTTCTCGGCCAGGGTCGCGGCGGGTCGCGCCCTGCCCGCCGCAGCGGCGATCGCCGAAGCGATCTCCATCGCAGGGGCAATCATTGCCGGCGAAACCGCGGGACCGTCCCCTGTGCCGGCCCCGAGCCCAATTCCTCCAATGCGGATACCGTCACCACGTCCGGCGGGGGAACTGAGCCGTCGGGAGCGAGAAGTGCTGACGCTGCTCGTGCGGCGGTGGACGGCCCCAGAAATCGCCGAGCGGCTGTCACTCTCGGAGCGCACGATCGAGAGCCACGTCGCCAGCATCTACAACAAACTTGGCGTCAGTTCTCGCCGCGATGCCGTCACCGTCGCCGTCGGAAACGGTTTCATCGAGTCGCTCGCGCCCGATTTCACGGCCTAGACGAAAATCCCACCGTTGTACGCATGCGCCTCGATGCTAGCACGTGCAGCCCCAGCATGCCCTGGGTCCCGTAAAGTCGTGCACGGTCGCGCTACGGAGGGATTGACCGCGGCAGCGGCGGGGATCGCTTACGCGAGATGGGTGACGTCCAACTGACGATGATACCGCTCATCCATCCCAAGCGTGTGCTCCGATCACGAACACGGGCAGGTGAAATGCGATACGCCTTCCGGAGCGGATTTTGCCGCATGTCCCACGATGAATGGCCCGAACTCTTAGAGTGAGCAAGAAGCGAGATTCTCCGGAGCATCACATGTGATCTAGAAGTCGCACATGAAACGATTCTTACGAGGAGTGCGGCGAATGCTCTATCTCACAGTGGATCGTGACCTGCCGCTGTAGAAGTTCAGACACATGTGAGAAACCGTGTTGCCTCCTCTAGCCTGCTGGGGAGCATCACTTCGTTGATCCAGGAAGAGAATCTCAACGTCTACCGTGCTAGCCCCTAACGGCTCCGCGAGGACGTCCGGCAAGAAAACCAGATTGCGCAGGACTACCGAGAAAGGTTCATCTACGAGCTCCTTCAGAATGCAGAAGACGCGATGGTCATGGAGAACGGGGGCGAGGCGTGCGTCAGCCTTCTGTCTACTGACGAAGCCCTTTGGGGAGAGGAGCCCGGAATGAGGAGTCCTTCGTCTGTCTCCGGAAACCGATCCGACCGAATCAATTCACCGATCCGAAGGAGCACGCCCTTGCGCTCGGCCCTCGCCCTCGCCCTTCTCGTCGTCACGCTGGCCGCCCCAGCCACCCGATCCACCTCGGCCCAGCCCACGCCGACCCCCATACCTCTCGCCACCGTCGCCTGCGAACTCCCTGACCTCCCCGTCGAGGCCTCCTGCTACCGTCTGACGGTCCCCGAGAACCGTGGCGACTCCGCCACCCGCGACATCGACCTCTTCATCGCCGTTTTGAAGTCCCCTCGGCCCGATCCCGCCGCGACCCCGTCCTCTTC
>JALZOC010000731.1 GCA_030857365.1 Acidobacteriota bacterium | reverse complement strand
GCATCTCCCGGCCCACGTCGAGGCCGAGCCCCTTCTCGAGCACGAACTGCAGCAGGATGAACCCCTCACCGGAATACGCGTACCGTGCTCCCGGATCGAAGTGAAACCGCAGCTGTCCGTCCGGTTCGACGAACGCGAACGGCGGGAGCCCGGAACTGTGCGTCAGAAGGATGCGTGGCGTGACCTTGCGCCAGCGTTCGTCCCCCTTCAGCCCGACCCACGGTGCGTACTTGTCCTCCGTCGGATACTCCGGCAGCGGCTTCGGGAGGTATCGCGAGATCGACGCGTCCAGGTCGATCAACTTCTCGTCGGCGAGCTGCATCACCATGTACGCGAACGCCGCCTTGGTCAGCGACGCGCCGTACATGATCGTCGTCGTCCCCAGTGCGTCGCCGGCGGCATTGCGCCGGCCGTAGCTCTGCACGTATGCGACCTGGCCGTTCTCGATGAACGCCAGTGCCAGTCCCTGCGCTCCCGTGCTCTTCATGACGCCCGCGACCTCTTCGTCGATCGCCTTCGGCGATTTCGGTGGGTCTCCCGGTTGCGCAAAGAGGGACGCGTGAATCAGCACGGCGAGGATCGCGGTACGGAGCCACCGTGGCCGCTGGTTGCGCCGGGGGATCATCAGTGCACCTTTCAGCTGACGGAGCGGGGGCGAGCATGTGATTGTAGACGACGCGAGACACTACATTCAGAACGAGTCGCCGCACCACCGTCGTCGAGAAGGCGCCGATGAGGCGCCCCACGAGTGTCGAATCCACCCCAGCCATTGGCCCACGATGCTGATTGACACTCCGCTGGGCGGGGCGTAGTCTGACCGGGCGGCAGGTCCGACGTTCCTCTGACCGGACGCTCGCTGCCGCGCCAGCCTGGATTTCGCCCGATTCGTACGAGGCCCTGATGTTCCGATTCGACGCCGACAGGAGCGTGGAGTTCTGCGACGGCATGCGGCGGCGCGATTTCCTGCATGCCGGCACTCTGGGAATGCTCGGCCTGACGCTCGGGGACTTCCTGACGCTCAAGGCCGCCGGTGCGGTTGCCCCGGGGCGCGACGTGAACTGCATCATGTTGATGCTCGTCGGGGGTCCCAGCCAGCTCGATACCTGGGACATGAAGCCCGACGCCCCGTCGGAAATCCGGGGCCCCTACCGGGCGATCCCGACCAATGTCGACGGCATTCAGATCAGCGAAATCTTTCCTCGGATGGCGAAGCACGCGGACAAGTACGCGCTGCTCCGATCCGTGTATCACACGGGCGCGGGCGTCCACGACGTCGGGCACCAGTACATGCAGACCGGCCGCTTCTTCCAGTTCGGCAACGAGCAGCCCCACTTCGGCTGCGTGCTCAGCAAGCTCAAGGGGCCGAAGGGAGACGCGCCGCCGCACGTCCTGCTGCCGCGCCCCATCGGCAATACCGGCGGCAACCTTCCTCACGGGCAGAACGCCGGCTTCCTCGGCAAGACCTTCGATCCGTTCGTGCTGAACGCGGACCCCTCCGACCCCGAGTTCCAGGTGCCGGACCTCCTGTCTCCCGATTACCTGCCGCCGATGCGCGTTGACGGACGCACGTCCATGCGGCAGCTGGTCGACACGGCCGTCTCGCATCTCGAGTCCGTCCCGGACGCACGGCTCCTCGACAGCAACTTCCAGTCCGCGTACCGCCTGATGTCCTCCGAGTCGGCGCGCGCCGCGTTCGACCTCTCGAAAGAAGACGACAAGACGAAGGAGCGCTACGGCCGAAACCGCTTCGGCATGAGCTGTCTCCTCGCGCGGCGGATGATCGAGCGCGGCGTCCGCTTCGTGACGGTCAACATGTTCGAGACGGTCTTCAACGAGATCACCTGGGACATCCACGGCTCCGCCCCGTTCAGCCCCATCAGCTGCTACCGCGATCTGGTCGGACCCATGTTCGACCACGCGTACAGCGCACTCCTCGAGGACCTGCACGACCGCGGACTCCTGCAGGATACGCTCGTCCTCGCGATGGGGGAGTTCGGCCGGACGCCGAAAGTGAACCCGGCCGGCGGGCGCGACCACTGGACGAACTGCTGGACGATGCTGATGGGGGGCGGGGGGATCAAGGGAGGCCAGGTGATTGGCGCGTCCGACGAGATCGGCGCCTATCCCCGGGACCGTCCGATCTCCCCGCCGGACATCGCGGCCACCATCTACAAGGCGCTCGGCATCGACATCGAAACGCCGATCATCGGCGCGGCGAACCGCCCTGTGCCCGTCGTGGATTACGGCCATCACCCGATCGAGGAGCTGTTCTGAGGCGCGCGCTCCTCGCGTGCACCGTCGTCCTGCTGCTGTCGTCCGCCTCGGGGACGCCAACGGCGGGATCCGACGTCGAGTCGGCCGGCCTTGCCATCCTTCCCGACAGCATCGTCCTGCGCGGCCAGGGCAGCCGGCAGCAGTTGCTCGTCGAGGCGCGGGTCGGAGGCGCGTACACCGGCAACCGCACGGGGG
>JALZOC010000730.1 GCA_030857365.1 Acidobacteriota bacterium | reverse complement strand
GTGCCACCTCCACCAAGAGCTTCGAGGACGCGATTCAGCAGGGGCTGACGCGGGCCGGAAAGACGCTGCGGAACATCCGTGGGGCATGGATCAAGGAGCAGCACGTCCGCGTGAAAGACGGGAAGGTCACCGAGTACCAAATAAACATGATGGTGACGTTCGTACTCGACGAGTAGGGCGGTCGGCCATGCCGGTCCCCGAAGCGCGGGCGCTCGTCAGCACGCTGCTCGTGTGCTGGACGTTCGGTGCCGGCGCACAACACCCACTGTCGCCTCCCGCGGGACCGCTGCGCTACGGCGTGTTCTCGGCCCGGTTCGCCGCGGACAGCGGTTTCACTCTTGAAGGGCCGGGCTGGCCAGCCTTCAAGGGGACCTGGAAGATCGACGCCGGCGAGCTCGAGGTCCTCACGCCAGGCGCGGGGAAAGGGTGCGACGCCCCCGGGCGCTACCGCGTCCGGCGAGACAGCACGCGCACGATCCTCGATGTCGTGTCCGACAACTGCACCCCGCGCCGCATGATTCTCGATCGCAGCACCTGGCGGCCCGGCGACGAGCCGGATCCGGTTCCGCCGCGCACGATCGCGCTCACTGCGGCCCCGAGGCCCGCGCCCCTTCCGGAGGCGGCGGGCGAAGCGGGATCCTGGCCGTCGTTTCGCGGTCCCCGCGCAGCCGGCACCGCGGATGGCGCTGGCGTTCCCGACACCTGGAACGTGGCCGGCGGCGCCAACGTTCTCTGGCGGACGCCCGTCCCCGGCCTGGCGCATTCGAGTCCGGTCGTGTGGGGCGAGCGGGTCTTCGTTACGACCGCGGTGAGCAGCAATCCTGATGCGACGTTCCGTCCCGGCCTCTATGGCGACGGGGACGCATCCGAGGATCGGTCGCGGCAGCGCTGGACGATTCATGCCTTCGATAAGTCATCGGGGAAGAGCGTGTGGGAGCGCGTTGCGCACGAGGGAGAACCGGTCGACAAACGCCACATCAAGTCGACGTACGCGAGCGCGACACCCGCCACAGACGGGCGCATCGTCGTCGCATTCTTCGGATCGCAGGGCCTTCACGCGTTCGACGTGAACGGGGTGTTCCGGTGGAAGGTCGACCTGGGCCGCATCGACGTCGGCGCCTATGACATCCCGACGTTCGAGTGGGGTCCGGCGAGCTCGCCCATCATCTGGAACGGCCTCGTCATCCTGCAGGTCGATACGCAGGCGGACTCCTTTCTGATGGCGTTGCATGCCGGCACCGGCGAAACCGTCTGGAAGACCGAACGGGACGAGCTGCCGTCCTGGGGCACGCCGACTGTGGCGCTGACTCCGAACGGCCCGGTCCTCGTCGCCAATGGTTCGACATTCATCCGTGGGTACGATCCACGTACGGGCAAGGAGCTGTGGCGGCTGGGCGGCAGCTCGAAGATTACAGCGCCTACACCCGTTTTTGGCGAGGGGCTGTTCGTGGTGGCGAGCGGGCGCGGTCCTGAGCGGCCGATCTTCGTGATTCGACCGGCTGCGCGAGGAGACGTCACGCTTCCGGCGGGATCGCTTCGCAGCGACGCCGTCGCGTGGAGCCGGACCGGGCGGGGGCCTTACATGCCCACGCCGCTCATCTATCAGGGGCTGCTGTACGTGCTGGCCAATAACGGCGTCCTCGACGCGTACGACCTGCACACCGGTGCCGAGGTTTACCGCCAGCGACTCCCGGCGGTTGGCAGCGGCTTCAGCGCGTCGCCCGTCGCCGCGGATGGAAAGATCTACCTGTCGAATGAGGACGGCGACATCGTGGTGATCGCCGCCGGACGCGAGTTCAGGCACATCGCGACGAACTCGATGGGCGAGTTGCTGATGGCGACACCGGCGCTGTCGGAGGGAGTGATGTACGTCCGCACAGCCCGCAGTCTGTTTGCGATCGGACGCCAACGCTGAGTCGTCCCAGAAGGCACCGCCGCACCACGCGGTGGCTCGTTGGAGCATCTTGCCGAACTCCGTTCGCGCGAGCGAAGAAGTGAAGAAGTCGCCGGCCGGCTACGCCCGAGGAGGTCACGTTGTGGATTGACGCGCACCGTTGCAGTGCCGGAATCGCCCGCGCGTGGCGGACGCTCCTCCTGCTGGCTCTCACGCTCGCGGCCGCCGTGCGGGTGACAGGACAGGCCGGCAGAGTTGGATTATTCGACGGCCACGGGGATGTCGGCTCGCCGAAAATCGCGGGCACCGCCTCGTACAACCCGGCGTCGCAGGAGTACGCCCTCTCGGCGGCGGGCGCCAACATGTGGGCGGCGCGCGACGAGTTCCACTTCGCATGGAAGCGGATGACGGGGGACTTCATCCTGCAGGCACGCGTTGAATTCGTCGGCACGGGAGTAGACCCGCATCGGAAGGCCGGCTGGATCGTGCGGCCGAATCACGAGGCGGACGCCCCTTACGTTGACGGGATCGTTCATGGCGACGGCTTGACGTCGCTGCAGTACCGGCGTGCGAAGGGTGGTAT
>JALZOC010000111.1:4725-7441 GCA_030857365.1 Acidobacteriota bacterium | reverse complement strand
CTCGATCGGCACCGTCGGGTCGACGCGGAGGCGGTCAGGCTCTTGCAGGTCCTTTCGCCTGTCCGGATGGACATTGAGGATCGCCACCATCGCGACCGGCTGGTCGATGTCGAAGCGGATGTCGTACCCAAGTCGGATCAGCATTTTTTCCCTGCGGGCGAAGGTGAATGGGGCCGGTGGCTGCCGCAGCAAGAGGCTCGCCATGGCCGCCCTCGTTAGAGTACAGGATGCCACGAGGCTGAGGGTTCTTATGTATTCCGCTGATCCGGACGGGTATGATGAGGGACGTCGTCTTCAACGTCCGCGGGGGATCTGTGACTTATTGCCTGGGAATCGTGACGGCCGAAGGGCTGGTCATGGCGTCCGATTCCCGTTCCAACGCCGGGTTCGATCAGGTCAATACCTGCCGGAAAATGTACCGGTTCGAGGAGGAAGGGGAGCGCATATTCGTCATACTGACGAGCGGCAGCCTCTCCATCAGCCAGTCGGTCGTATCGCTGCTGCGCGTGGACTTCGATGCCGGCCGTGGGCTCGCGCAGGCGAACTCGCTCTACGAAGCGGCGCGGATTGTCGGCGAGTGCGTGCGGCGGGTCTCGGAAATCGACCGTGCGGCGCTCGAGCGCGACAGCTTCAGCTTCAATGTGAACCTGCTGCTCGGCGGGCAGGTGCGCGGGGAGGCCCCTGGACTCTACCTGATTTACCCCCAGGGCAATCCGCTGCAGGCGACGGAGGACTCGCCGTATCTGCAGCTCGGGGAGTGCAAGTACGGCCGGCCGATCCTCGATCGGGGCATCGACGCGGCGACCTCGCTCGAGGTGGCGGCCAAGTACGCCCTGCTGTCCTTCGACGCCACGATCCGTTCGAACGTGACGGTCGGGCCGCCAATCGATCTGCTGCTGTACAAGCGCGACTCGCTGGCGATCACGCGCTGGCGGCGGATCGCGGCCCTCGATCCCGATCTCACGCTCATCCACACCTCGTGGGAGCAGGCGCTCCGCCGTGCCGTGGAGCAGCTGCCGGAGATTCAGTTCGACGGTGCGGACGCGACGCGGGAGGCGGCGACCCGCGAGGCGCGGAGCACCACGCGCCCCTGACCCTGGACGCGGGTGCCCGCAGCCGGCGCGCGCGAGCCGCCCGACGGGCGCCATTCGGTTCTCCGCCGTGCTGACATCCCAGATGCCGACGCCCGCGACCCACGATCCATTCGCCGCCTACACGCTCGCCGAGGCGTACGACGAAATGTTCGACGTCCGGGTGCAGCCGCGCCGGCCCTACCGCAAGCTGCACCGCGCGCTGATGAACCTCGGGCCGGAGGAGCTCGGACGCAGCAAGCAGAAGGTGGACCTCAGCTTCTTCAACCAGGGGATTACCTTCACCGTGTACGGCCGGAAGGAGGGCACCGAGCGCATCTTCCCGCACGACCTGCTGCCGCGGATCCTGTCGGCGGCCGACTGGGACGTCATCGAGCGGGGTCTCACGCAGCGCGTGACCGCCCTGAACCTGTTCCTCAAGGACATCTACCACGACCGCCACATCCTCAGCGACGGCGTCATCCCGGCCGAGGCGATCTATACCTGCCGGCACTTCCGCCGGCAGATGGCCGGGGTGAAGGTGCCCCGCGACGCATACGTGAACGTCATGGGCACCGATCTCGTGCGCCTGCCGGACGGGAAATTCGTCGTGCTCGAGGACAACCTGCGCGTGCCGAGCGGCGTCTCGTACATGCTCTCGAGCCGCAAGGTGATGAAGCAGATCTTCCCCGCGCTCTTCCGCCGCTGCGGGGTCCGCCCGATCGAGCAGTACAGCCAGGTGCTGCTGTCCACGCTGCGCTCGCTCGCTCCCGAGGGGCGGCCGAACCCGACGGTCGTCCTGCTCACGCCCGGCGTGTACAACTCGGCCTATTTCGAGCACGCCTATCTCGCGCGCCAGATGGGCATCGAGCTGGTCGAGGGGCGCGACCTGGTCGTCCACGACAACTACGTCTACATGCGAACCACCAATGGCCTGCAGCGTGTCGACGTCATCTATCGGCGCGTGGACGACGACTTCCTGGATCCGCTGGCGTTCCGCGTCGACTCCGCGCTGGGCTCGTCCGGGCTCTTCAGCGCGTATCGCGCCGGCAACGTCACGCTTGCCAACGCGCTCGGGACGGGAGTCGCCGACGACAAGGCGGTCTACGCCTACGTGCCGCAGATCATCCGCTACTACCTCGACCAGGATCCCATTCTCGACAACGTCGAGACCCTGCTGATGACCGACCCGGTGCGGCGCGGCCATGTCGTCGACAACCTCCAGGCGTTCGTGGTGAAGGCGGTCGGGGAGTCCGGCGGGTACGGCATGCTGATCGGGCCGCACAGCAGCGAGGACCAGCGCCGCGAGATGCGCGAGCGGATCCTCGCCGATCCGCGCAACTACATCGCGCAGCCGGTGCTGGCGCTGTCGACCGCCCCGTGCTTCATCGACGGCGCGATCGAGCCGCGCCACGTCGACCTGCGGCCCTACGTGCTCTTCGGCGAGAAGACGGTGATCGTCCCGGGAGGGCTGACGCGCGTCGCGCTCCGCAAGGGCTCGCTGGTGGTCAATTCGTCGCAAGGAGGGGGTTCGAAGGACACCTGGGTCCTCCAGAACTGACCGATGCTCTCACGAGTCGCCGACAGCCTCTACTGGATGAGCCGCTATTTCGAGCGGGCGGACAACTGCGCCCGCGTCATCGACG
>JALZOC010000111.1:0-4715 GCA_030857365.1 Acidobacteriota bacterium | reverse complement strand
CCTCATGCTGAACCGGTCGGTCGTCGGCACGGACGAGCGCTGGTTCCGCGCGCTGACCTGTCTCGGCATGCCTCCGGACGGCTACGGCGACGACCCGGAGGACGCGATTACCAGACTGGCGGTCGACGCCGGAAACCGCTGCTCGATTGTGGCGTGCGTCACGGCGGCGCGCGAAAACGCGTCGCAGGTGCGTGAAGAGATCAGCTCCGAGATGTGGGAGCAGCTCAATCGCCTCTATCACGACGTGCTACGCTCCGAACCGGACGTGATGCGGCTGGTGGCGTCGGTCCGCGAGGGGGCCTACAGCTTCTACGGCGTGACCGAGACCACCATGAGCCATGGCGAGGGGTGGCGGTTCGTCCAGCTCGGGAAGTTCACCGAGCGGGCGTGCGCCGTCTCCCTGCTGCTGGACGCCTACTTCACCGGCACCACGCAGGCCGACGATCTCGACTGGATCGCGCTGCTGGCGAGCTGCGCGGCTTTCGATTCGTACTGCAAGGTCTTCACCGCGGATCTGCAGCCGAACCGCATCGCCACATTCCTGCTCGTGCATCCGGAATTTCCCTACTCGGTCCGCTACTCCGTCGAGCGGATGCACGATTCCCTGGAGGCGATTACCCGGCAGTCGCCGACCAGGCATCGCGTCGGGATCGAGCGGGTCATCGGACGGCTCCGTGCGTCGCTGGCGTACACGCCGGTGTCCGAATTGCTCGCAGGGGACTTCCACATGTTCCTTCACGGCGTCCTCGAACAGTGCCGTGCGCTGCACGCCGCGGTGCACGAGGCGTACATCGATTACCCCATCGAAGTGGCGTTCCAGAGCTGATGTTCTACGCCATCCGTCACTTCACCCGTTACCGGTACACGCGCCCCGTGTGGCAGAGCATGCTCGAAGTGCGGATGCATCCGCGCAGCGAGAACGCGCAGCGCTGCTTCACATTCCGGCTGTCGGTCAGTCCGCGCGCGCGGATCTTCACCTTCATGGACTACCTCGGCAACCAGGTTCACCATTTCGACCTCCCCTCGCACCACCGCGAGCTCACCGTCGTCGCCGACGCGCTCGTGAACGTCGATGCGCCCCCCGGGCTTCCCGCGTCGCTCCCGTACGACTCGTGGCGGGAGCTCAGGCGGATCGTGGAGCAGGAGGACCACTGGCAGATGCTGCTGCCCAGCCGCTACGCGCGCAGCTCCCCCGCGCTGACGGCGCTCGCGCAGGAGCTGGGCGTGGCGCAGGCCGACGGCCGCGATCCACTCTCCGTGGTGCGCGACGTCAACGACCGCATCCACCGCGCGTTCGAGTACGTGCGCAAGAGCACCCTGGTGAACTCGCCCATCGAGGACAGCCTCGGGACGCGTCAGGGGGTCTGCCAGGACTTTGCGCACATCATGATTGCGGTGGTGCGCGAACTGGGGATCCCGTGCCGGTATGTGAGCGGCTACCTCTATCACGACCAGGAGCACCACGACCGGACGTCCGAAGGGGCCACGCACGCCTGGGTCGAGGCGCTGCTCCCGGGCCTGGGGTGGGTGGGTTTCGATCCGACCAACGACCTCATCGCGGGCAGCCGGCATATCCGGACGGCCATCGGACGCGACTACGCCGACGTGCCGCCGACGCTCGGGACCATGAAGGGGAAGACCGAAACCGAGCTCATGGTGCGCGTGCGGGTGACGCCGTCCCAGGCGCTGCTGCCGCCCGACGAGGAGTTCGCCGCCGACGAGGAGTGGTCGCTGTTCCTGGAGAGCGACCAGCAGGCGCAGATCGCGTACGAGCAGCAGCAGCAGTAGGCGACACGTACGGAGCGCGCAGCTACAGCTGCGCGTCGACTTCCCCCCTCCCGTCTTCAGGGGAGTGCCGCGGGACCTCGGCCGGGATACGCTGGGACGGTCCGGCCGATCGGGGAGGTGTGTCTTGCGCTTCAGAACGTGGCCCATCGCCGCCCTTGGCCTCGCGGGCCTGCTCGTGCTCGTGGTGATCACGGTGCTCACGGCCTCCAGGCGCGCGCAGGAGATCTTTCTGCAGGTCGAGGCGCTGAATGCGCACCATCGCGAGGTCGACACGCGGCTGCGCCGCCTGCGATCGGACGTGCACCTGTCGAGCATCTTCATCCGCGACTACCTGCTCGACATCGAGCGCTCCCGCGCGCCCGAGTACCGCGATCGCCTGGCGGAATACCGCCGCAGCAACATGGCGACACTCGCCGAGCTCCGGGCGCTCGCCCGCGCCATGCCGCGGGACGAGGACGTGCAGATGACGAGCCTCCAGGCCAACCTCGACGAGTACTGGCAGGCGTTCGAGCCGCTGTTCGACTGGACGACCAGCGAGAAGATCACGGAAAGCGTCAGGTTCCTGCGCCGCGAGGTGCTGCCGCGCCGCGACGAGGTGCTCGGCATCGCGCAGGAGATCGAGCAGTTGAACAACGCCAACCTCGCCGCGCAGCGCGCCGAAGTCACCGAGCGCCTGGCGAGCTTCAGGAGCGACCTCCAGCGGCTGCTCTGGCAGAGCCTGCTGCTCGGACTCGTCGTGGCCGCGACGGCGGTCATCCGCCTGCGCATCGTGGAGGGCCGGTCGGAGGAGCAGCGGCTGGTGGCCGAAGACGCGGAGCGCCAGATGCGCCAGCTGTCGCAGCAGGTCGTCGCGACGCAGGAAGAGGAGCGCCGGAAGCTGTCGCGCGAGCTCCACGACCACGTCGGGCAGATGCTCACCGCGCTCCGGATGGAGCTTGGCCGCATCGACCGCCTCAGCGGCGCGCCGGGCCAGGCGGTCGCGACGGCTGTTGCGGAGTGCCGGCAGCTCGTCGACAACGTCGTGAGGACGGTCCGCGATCTGGCGCTCGGTCTGAGGCCCAGCATGCTGGACGATTTCGGCCTCCAGCCCGCACTCGAGTGGCACCTGCGCGACGTGAGCCGCCGGTACGGCCTCACGGTCGATCTCTCCGCGAGCGGCAATCTCGAGAGCCTGCCCGATCAGCACCGCACGTGCGTCTACCGGGTGGTGCAGGAGGCGCTGACGAACGTCGCGCGCCACTCGCGGGCAGGCCGCATCGGCGTCGCCGTCACCGGTACGGAGACGACGCTGGAGGTCTCGATCTCCGATAACGGAGTGGGATTCGATGCGCTGTCACGCTCCGCGGGGCTGGGCCTGCGCGGGATCGAGGAGCGTGCCAGGGAGCTCGGCGGGACGCTCCAGATCCACAGCGGCAAGGGGGTCGGGACGACGCTGAAGATTCTGCTGCCGCTGCCCGCCGGCGCTCCGGAGGCCAGCGTTGCGGGTCTTGCTCGCTGACGATCACGGCATCGTCCGACGAGGGCTCAGGAGCCTGCTCGAGAGCCAGGCCGGCGTCGTCGTGGTGGGAGAGGCCGCCGACGGCATCGAGGCGCTGCGGCTCTGCACCGACACCCTTCCTGATGTGGTCATCCTCGACATCGCGATGCCGAAGATGAACGGCATCGAGGTCGCCGCGCGGGTCCAGAAGCTGGAGCACGCGCCACGCGTGATCATCCTGAGCATGCACACCGACGAGTCGTACATCATCCGCGCGCTCGCGGCCGGCGCGCGTGGGTATCTGCTGAAGGACGCGACCGACGAGGACCTGCTGCCGGCGCTGCGCGCGGTCGGGTCGGGGAAACGGTTTTTCAGCCCCGCCGTGACGGCGGTGCTCATGGAGGACTACGTCCGCCAGCTGCAGGCGCGCGGCCTGACGGACTCGCATCACCTGCTGACCGACCGTGAGAAGCAGGTGCTGCAGCTGCTCGCGGAAGGGCGATCGAACAAGGAGGTCGCGACAGTTCTGGATCTCGGCGTGTCGACCGTGGAAACGCACCGCGCGAACCTGATGCAGAAACTGAATCTCCACAACACGGCCGAAATCGTTCTCTACGCCGTCCGTAAGGGCATCATCATTCAGTCCTGACCGCCATCGTAGAGGCGGCGCCCGGGGCAGCGGCGCCCGCGATCACCGCCGCGGCGTTCCGCAACCTGGCCGCGAACGCCGGGAGCCGGCGCGTGGCAGGCGGCAGCGAGCCGATCACGGACTGCATCACGTCCCGCAGCGCCCTGATGTCCCGGACGGCGGTGGCCGCCGGATCGTCACCCGGCCCGACGGTCACCAGCACGTCCCGCTGGCGCATGCTGTCGCGTATTCCCGGACGCGCACCGGCGCCCTGCACGATGACCAGGCGACTGGCGACGGCGTCGGTGTCGCGGAGCCTCCCGATCGCTCGTTCGATCGTGAGCCCGGCGCGGCGGAGCTCAATCGCGGAGGGCCCGAGGCGGACGGAGAACCCCATGCCGCTCGCGGCGTCTCGCAGGAGGGCGAACAAGATCTGCGCCTGCGTCCGGCCGGTGATGCGATCCGCTCTCCCGAACTGCCAGACGAGATGGCTCGAGCGCTCTTCGACGAAGGCGCCCGGCGTACGCGCCGTGAAGTGATCGAGGAATTCCCGCACGTCCGCAATCCAGCTGGTGGGCACCGCCGCCGCGCGCCGCCAGCGTCGTTCGTCGCGCTCGCGCCGCCACAGGCCGGACTCGGCCCAGATCGTGACCGGCACCATGTCGAACCAGCGACCGAGCAGCGCGTGGTCGAGGCTGCTGACGACGTGGAGGTCGGCCGTCGACCGGGTCGCCAGCTCGCGCAGCAGATCGAGCAGCTCCGGATCCGGACTGGCCGATGCGCCCGAGTCGACGCCGTCGACGAGCGCCTCCTCATACACGA
>JALZOC010000110.1 GCA_030857365.1 Acidobacteriota bacterium | reverse complement strand
GGCCTGGTGTGACGAAGCCTCGGTGGCGCATTGGTCGCAGGACGATCCGGTCGCCCCGACTACCGCCGTGGCCTTCCGAAAGATGCGGGCAACCGGCCGGCTGTCGAAGGTGCATCATCCGTCAGAGCGGCAGATCGACGGCCAGACCGTCGGGCGTCAGCCCCCGAAGCGCGCACGGTCGCTGCGTCCCAGGTGACCCACGTAGAATTTGGTCTTGGCGAGCGCGCAGGTCGCAACGAATATCCGATCGGGTTGATCGGTCTCCACAATACCTCAGAGCTCGACGGGCGCCGCATGCCTCGCGCGCAGGCCGTCCTGCGCCTGCCTGAATGCCGGGGCGCTTTCGGACCGGGTGAGATGATCATCACCGCGTCGGTGCCGGTCACCGCCACGGCCGGCTGCCCGCCACGCTCGATCAGCGTTCCGACGAGGCTGGCGGGGCCCGTTACGGAGACTTGGTCGAATCGATGGCGTTCTTGCGTGATGGAACAAATCGTCAGCTCGATGGCGAGTTCATTCAGGCGTTCTACGCCTACTACTTCATCATCGAGGGCCTGTCCAGGCTCTCGGGACAGCGTCCCCGGGGCCGGCGAGCTGATGTGAACGGGACGAATTCAGACTCGGCCGCAGGCTCAGCGTGATGCCTTCGCGCGACCGGCCGTCGCCGCCTTCCGCGGTCGTCCACCAAGGCGCCCGTTTGTCCGTGAAGCGCGCGCCTTCGTGGCACTCCGACGCGCGCCCACCAGTGCGGCGACGCTGACGATAGCAACCTTGCGCTTCTGTTGATCCGAGACGCGGGCGACGCGGACCTGGGCGTCCGTCTGCGAGCCCGGATGTGCCTCCAGGTACGCGGACAGGACGCTCCGAATAGCGCGTTCGGCCTTCGCATGGGTGTCTGCCGCCGCGTAGACGGGCAGCCCCGGAACGTAGGCGCTCACCGCACCGCTGGTTTCAGTCTCGAGGACAATCGGATAGTGACGGGTCATTCGATACCAGCCTCTCGCAGGATGCGGTTCCCGAGTCGTCCCGCGTCCTTCTTGGTGTGAACGGCCACCCACAGTTCCTTGCCGGTGGTGGGATGCTTCAACAGCCGATGACTTCCTTTGCCAGACCGCACCTCGACAAATCCCGCAGCTTTGAGCTTGCGGATCACTTCGGCCCAGGTCACACGACGATCGTAAAACCTAACGCTAGGTTACGTCAACTGGCATCATGGCTGCGAGGATGCGGGCGTCGAGCTGCCCCTGGGGACCGAACCGCGGATCCGCGACTGGCGGAAGCTGAAAGCGCGAGGTCTCGCTCGATCTTTTGCGCGCAAGAGTGGTTCGATGCCCGTTCGCGGGTGGCCTCGGCGACCGCCGGAAATGGCTAAATCGAACGGAGTGGTTAATGGTGACCCTAACGTTCGCCAGTTGGAACCAGATCGCCCATTGGCTGAAGCAGCTTGAGGAGTTGAAGCGGGCCGCGTCGCCGGTGTTTCCGCACCATGGAGCGCTAGACGTTTCGGCTTCCAATTGAGGATGACGGTGATGGGCGGGGTGCTAGCTCCTTCCAGAACGGAGTTCATCACGAACGACTGGCCGTCCGGGGAAACGGCGTATTGCTGTCTGTTTGTGTTTATTGCCGTGCTGCCCACCTTCGTGGCGAACAGCCCAAGCGGCGCCCCAGGTTCGACAGCCTTGCCGTTTGAGACGAAGCGGATCGGAACCGCCATGAGCCGGTCGTCCGTCGCGATATAGAACAGTTCCTTGCCGTTGGGGTTCCAGCGCACCTGCGCGCCGCCATCGGTGGAAACCGGCAAGTCGCCTCCGGGACCGGGAACGGCTGGAGATAAATTTCAACGCGACCGGTCTTGTCTGACTGGTACGCAATCCACGTTCCGTCAGGAGAGAACTGAGCGAGACGTTCATTGAAGTCCGTCTGGACGACCTCGAGCGGCTTTCGTCTCCCCCCAGCGGCAGCGCCCAGATGTCAAAGCCGCGCTTCGGATCGAGGCTGTCAAACAACAGGAAGCGCCCGTCGGCCGACCAGTCCATTGGGGCCTTGAACTGCGACGTCGAGAGCAGCAGCTCCTCCCCACTTCCCGGCGGGGCGCTGAGGACCTTCCAGTAGAGATCCATTTCGCCTCGCCGGGAGCCGAACACGATGCGTCTGTCACCCGGAGACCAGAGGGGGAAAATGTCATCCTTCGAATCAAATGTCACTCGGTTCCACGTGCGACGGCCCGTTTCGTACGACCAGATGTCCATATTGCCGTTCGCATGCCGGAACACTGCGATACGGCGGCCATCGTGTGAAAGCGACGGACCTTGTGATGCGGTGTCGGGATATACCACCTTTTCGATTTCTCTACCAGACCGATCGACCCACACGAGCTGCCGCTGGCCGCTGTCTGAAGTCGTGCGCTAGATGATAGGCCCCGCGGCCGATGCGGACACTCTCGTTTCCCCGGTCACGTGTCGGTAATTGGAAACGGGTCTCCCCTCGCTTCCAGCCGGTTCGGATCGAAGCCCTGCGCCAACAGCTTTCCTTCACGGATGAAAAGCAGATGCCCGGTCGCGGCAGACACGGCCGGTGCATCCGCGTCGAACAAGCGTTTCGTGTCCAATCCGTCGAGTTGCCCGACATAGACGCCACGCGCTCAGGGCTGCCGCTCACGAAGAAGAGAAAGTGCCGACCATCGGGGAGGAACTGTGGTGAAGAATGACTCCTTTGTTGTGGCGACTCGAATCGTGTCGCGGCGGAGGGTTCACCGCCTTCAGCGGAGATGCGCAAGATCGGGTTCCCCCCTCTCGTGGAAAAGACTATGGTGCCGTCGCTGTTCCACGCGCCCCCGAGCGGCGCCGGAGCGCCGGACATCAGTGTCTTCACCGATGTGCCGTCGATGTCCATGCGCTTCAGTTTGTTATCCGCAAAGAAACCGATGGATCGGCTGTCGGGCGACCAGAACGGGGATGCTGCGCGCTCGGTTCCTGGCAGCGGACGAGCCGACGAAGAATCCAGCGACCGCAGCCACAACTGTGCCTGGCCTCCGGACCTGGCCGCGAAAACAATCTTCAGTCCATCGGGCGAAATCGCCAGCGATGCATAATTGGTCGGAGGTGTGTTGATTTCGAGCCGCGCTTCGGGAGCCGTGAGCGCTGGGCGGAGCGCCCACACGCCTATCGCGGCAGCAATCAGCGTGATGACTGCCAGGGTCGACGCCCAGGCGAGCCGCCGCCGAGACCCTGCCGGCACCTGCGCCACACGCCCATCCTGCTGCAGGCCGCTCTGGACGTCGTCAATTTCGATCCGCGCGTCGGCGATGTCGTGCAGCCGGCGCTTCGGATCTTTGTCCAGACACCGCCGCAACAGCTGTCGAACCCCCGCCGGCGTGTGCGCCGGTAACGCGCCCCACTCTGGCTCGCGTTCCAGAATCGCCGCAATCGTGTCCGAGATGGTCTCACCCCGGAACACGGCACGCCTGTCAGTATCTCGTACAGCACGCACCCGAACCCCCAGATGTCGGTTCGCTTGTCGGTGGCCTGACCACGAGCCTGCTCCGGACTCATGTAGGCGGGCGTGCCGACGATCGCGCCAGCCTCCAGTTCAATGGCCGTGATGGTCGGCAGGTGCGACAGGTCGCTACCCGCGCTATCGCTTGAAAATGCCCGCCAGGCCGAAGTCGAGCACCTTGACGTTGCCGTCGTGACTGAGCTTGATGTTGGCTGGCTTCAAATCGCGGTGGATGACGCCTTTCTCGTGGGCAGCTTCGAGTGCCTCGGCGATCTGCCCGCCGATTTTCAGGGCTTCAGCAACCGGCAAGCCCGCCTTCACCTTGCGCCGTGAGTCCTGCGCCAGTTTTTCTGCCAGTGTCGGCCCTTCCACCAGCTCCATGACGAGCGCGCGCACTCCATCAGCTTCTTCGAGCCCATGGATCGTCGCGATGTGCGGATGATTCAACGCTGCCAGCAGCCGTGCCTCGCGCGCAAATCGTGCGAGGCGATCGGGATCGTTCGCGAGGAATGATGGCAACACCTTGATCGCGACGTCCCGCCCCAGCTTCGTATCGCGCGCGCGATACACCTCACCCATGCCCCCGACGCCAAGGGCCGACAGGACCTCATATGATCCGAGTCGAGTTCCGACGGAAAGGGCCATTCGGTCTTTGGGCCGATACGAAGGCGGTGAACGTAAGGCTACAACAAACGAGACGACAGCGTAGGCCTGGCGCTCTGGGAGCGGCGCACGATGCGGTCCTTCGGGGAGTAGCAGGCGCAATCGCGCGCTCCCGGTTCGAGATCCCATGGGGGTTCGAGTCTTACCGACCGGAACTCGTTGACTGCGAGAGGACGAAAGTTGGTGAGCCTAACCTTCGCCAGTTGGAACTAGCTCGACGGGTGTTGTGTCAGTTGGAGGGACTCCGCGGCGCGGCTTGAACGGCGACATGACGGGGCGCGGGAACTCTACGCTGGAGGCAAAGAGTCGGTCCCGTGGTTCACGGCAAGACCCGATCAGCTTTCGATCGGAGCGCCGAGGGAAAGACGAGTCCCAGGCTCCTGGCTCGGTCGGGCCGCTCGAGAGCCACCGTTGAACCGATGGAGATCGCCGCGTCCATATCGCGTATCCATGTCAAACGGGCCCGGCAAGAACCTCGGCGACCAGTGCCACGATTTCCGCTCCGGAAAACGGTTTCGCCAGAATCCTGGTGGCGCCGAGCTTCTGAGCCACGTTGAGATAATCGTCGGCTCTCCCGATGCCGCCGCCGGAGATCGCAATAATCTTGACGTCCGAATCCTGCGCGCGAAGCGCTCGGATCGTATCGAGGCCTTCTTTGTTGGGCATGACGATATCGGTAATGACCAAATCGCGCCGCTGTCGATGATACGACCGCAACGCGGCCGCCCCGTCCGAGGCGTCCTCTACGTCATATCCTGCACGCACCAGGGTCCGGTGCAAGGCATCGCGAAGCAAGTCGTCGTCATCGACGAGGAGGATAGTCGGCATCCGTCCTTGAGCCACTCTGCAGTATATCCCACGGACCGGGGCAGCCCTGTCCAAACGGAACAGCGTCATCGGGTCGAGACGGCTTTAGTAAAGGCTGGGGGTTCTGGCGCGTGTGCGATGTTCTCGAACAAGCCAGGCGACGCGGGCTGAGATCGACGCCATGCGGTCGGACGGGAGAGAGCGATGTCCGTGGACTCTGGTGTCGCTTACACGCTGGACGCGTCGGACGCCATCATCGCGGTGAACGATGCGTGGATCGCCTTCGCCACGGCCAATGACGGCGTGCCGCTGCTTCCTCCGGCCATCCTGGGTCGCTCGTTGTGGGACTTCATCGCCGACCGTACCACGATCCTGCTGTACCGGCGCCTGTTTGAGAGAGTCCGTGCGGGCATCAGTCCTGTGCGGTTCAGCTTTCGATGCGACGCCCCGGCATTGCGACGTCTGCTCGAGATGTCCATCGTGATGCAACCGGCCGGCGCCCTGCGATTGGTCGTCCGGTCCGTGCGTGTCGAGGGCCGGCCCGCGGTGCTCCTGCTCGATCCCGCCGGGAAGCGATCGGATGCTGTCCTGCGAATGTGCGGCTGGTGCAAGCGCATACCGGATCGGGGCGGCCGCTGGATGGAGATCGAAGCCGCGCTGCCCCTCCTGGCTCTGTTCGACCAGACCGCGTTGCCTGCGATCAGTCATGGCATCTGCGGGGAGTGCCACCGCGTGATGATGGAAGCGGCCGACGACCCAGTGGTTGCGGCCTCGGGTCGCATCGGTGTCGGCGCCTTGCGGTCGGTCTCATGAGCGCCAGCGGGGTCGCCAACGCAGTCGAGACCCCTCCCCGACCACCGGCGATGCAGAGGCGCTATCGGGCAGCGGTCGGAGGATTTTGGCCAGTAACGTCTTGATCCCGATTCAGGTTGCGCTGAAATTCGAGGGCCGCCTGACGCAGCTCTATTTCAGACACCACGAGGCTGGCGAGATCGGTCGCGGCGAGAACCTGGGATTCGTTCCATGCGTGCGGTGCAAAATCGATTGCGCAAAAGGCGCCAATCACTTCGCCGGAAAGAAGCACCAGCGGAACTCCGAGATATGCGGCAACTCCCAGTGATTCTACGGTCGGCACCTTGGCGTACACGGGATCCGCGCGTGTATCCGGAATAATCAGGGGGATTTCCCCCTGAACAGTGAAGTGACAGAAGGTCTGTCCGGTTAGTTGTCGCTCGGAAGCCAGCGGTTCCCCGAAACCGCAGTGGCTCAAATAAAAATCGCGGTGATCGTCCACCAGCGATATGAAAGTCGCCGGAACGTTCAAGGCAGCCGCACCCAATCTTGTGATGCGGTCGAAACCCGCGGCAGCGGGTGTGTCGAGCAGGTCGGTCGCTTTTACGGCCGCTAGTCGTTTCGGATCCTTCAAGGTGCCGACTGAGGAAGCGCTCCCTCGAGCTGCCGCTGACTCGCTTTCGGACTCCCATGTTGCCATGGCTTTCGGAGACATGCCATGTGTAGTCATCAACCCGAATCTGCGCTCCAGATATCTCTCAAAGGTCATCCACTCACCTTCGTGCCTTACGGTCTTTGACCACGCACACAGGGTGACGAAATTTTCCGCACCTACCGCAGGAGCTGTGTTGCCTTTGGCATCTTCGCTCATGCTGAATTATACCCGTATTGAAAGGCTGCACCGCGAACACCGGAAGGCTGCAGAAGCATGAATGCCGTCATTCAGCGTGGGTAAGCGGTAAGCCCGGCGTCCTTCGTGCTCGTGCGCGGCGAAAGATCAGCCAGGCAGACCCGAGCACGAGTGCCCACAGCCCAAGGATTGGGCCGGCACGGAGGAGCGACAGCAGCGTCCACGCGGCGCTCTCCAGCGCCGATTCAACACCGTCTGCGGCGGCGGTCCGGACCCGGCTTGCGAACGACAACGGACCAGGCGTCAGTCCCGCCTTTCGTTCTTCGGCGATATCGATGATTACCGTCGCATAACTTACCCGGCGCCCGATGTTGGTCGTTTCGGCGTCGAGGCGCTCGACATCGATCCGGACGCGCGCCAGCTCGCGCTCCACATTCAGGACGTCGGAAAGCGTTCCGGTCCGACTCCTGAGGAGTTCCACAAGTCGGCGCTCGGTCGTGCGCGCGCTGGCGAGCCGTGCATCGAGGTCCACCAGTTGATCCGAGACGTCCTCCGACCGCTGCGTATCCTCCACGACCTGCCCCAGCTGTCGAAGGCGCTCCGACACCTCCCCGAGCCGGTCGGAGGGAATACGAAGCGTGCCGTGCAGTGCGCGCACCGAGCCCGGACCTCCCGTGGCGGTCAGCCGGTCCAGGAATCCTCCGGCGGCCGCGACGACGCTCTCGACGGCGGGCCGAACGGCGTCGAAGTCCCTGGCGACGATACGCAGGGTCGTCGTCCGGACGACTGACGGCTTCCGTGTCGTGTCCTGGGCGGCGATACGCCGCTGCTCGAGCGGCTGGAGCC
>JALZOC010000729.1 GCA_030857365.1 Acidobacteriota bacterium | reverse complement strand
AACGTCGATCGACGCGCGCCGCACTCGACCTTTCACACAGCACCTCGCTCCTTGGCGTCTTCCGCCTGAAGGCGGAAGCCACGACGCGGGACCTGAAGCCACGGTGCCGAACGTGCCGGAGTGCCACCGTAATACCCGGGCACCTTGATATGATTCCCTCATGCGCTATCGACCGTTTGGTGGAACGGGCTGGGACGTGTCCGAGATTGGCTACGGCATGTGGGGCATGGCCGGCTGGACCGGGAGTGACGATGAGGAGTCGCTCGCGTCGCTCGACGAGGCGATTGCCCTCGGTTGCAATTTCTTCGATACGGCGTGGGCCTACGGTGATGGACACAGCGAGGTGCTGCTCGGGCGCACGCTGAAACGGCACAAGGACGTGCGGTTGTATGCGGCGACGAAGATCCCGCCGAAGAACCGGAAGTGGCCCGCGCGCCCCGAGTACACGCTGGACGAGGTCTATCCTCCGGAATACATCAGGGAGTATACGGAGAAGAGCCTGACGAACCTCGGCGTGTCCACCATCGACCTTCAGCAGTTCCACGTGTGGAGCGATACCTGGGCGGACGATGACCGCTGGCAGCGCGCGGCCGCCCGCCTGAAGGAGGAAGGGCTCGTGCGTGCGATCGGGATCAGCATCAATCGGTGGCAGCCCGAGAACGTCCTGCGCGCGCTCGACACGGGACTGATTGATGCGGTCCAGGTCGTCTACAACGTCTTCGATCAGAGCCCGGAAGATCTGCTGTTTCCCGCCTGCCGCGAGAAGAACATCGCGGTGATTGCGCGCGTGCCCTTCGACGAGGGGAGCCTGACCGGGACGCTGACGGCCGACGCGCGGTGGCCGCGTGGGGATTTCCGCAACTCATATTTCCGACCGGAAAACCTCGCGCCGACGCTCGAGCGGGTCGAGCGGCTCAGACCGGGCGTCCCCGAAGGCATGACCATGCCGGAGCTCGCGCTCCGCCATATCCTCCAGCAACCTGACGTGAGCACGGTGATTCCGGGCATGCGGAAGGCGCAGCACGTCCGGGCAAACATCGCGGCGAGCGATGGTCAGCCGCTGCCGGCCACGCTGATGGCAGAGCTGAAGCGGCATCGCTGGGACCGGGCGATCGACTTCGAGTAGCCGCGGGCGGCGAGAAACAGCTGTAAGCTGTTACGAAAGTGCAGGTTACGCCGCACTTGGTTCCATTTTCCGCCGGGGACTGGTATAATGCCCTTTTCCCCCAGCGTGAAGGAGCTGCAGTGAAGGAAGGGATCCACCCCAAGTACAACGAGATCGAGGCGCGCTGCGCATGCGGGGCCACCTGGCAGACCCGGTCGACCAAGCCGGAACTGCACCTCGAGATCTGCAACAACTGTCACCCGTTCTTCACAGGCCGCCAGAAACTGGTGGACACCGAAGGACGAGTGGAACGATTCACGAAGCGGTTCGGCGTTCAGACGTCCGAGAGCCGCAAGGCCGCCGCCAAGACCAAGAAGACCGAGAAGGCCGCAGTCGCCGCCAAGTAGGCCGCGGCACCGCCCGTTCTCGACCTTCCAAATCGATCCTCGTCAGACGCTCAGCTCCACAAGAGCTGAGCGTCTGTTTTTTTTGCCCGGGAGCCGTGCTGCCCCTTCCCCGGCAGCTTCGGCTCCAGCTTCTCCGATATCTTCCGATCGATCCGCGCGAGGCGGTGCCGCATGCCGTCCGCCCGAGCGCCCGCTGCCTCCTGCAGGGCGAAGAGGGCCAGTTCCCGCGCCCCGTCGAGGTCCCGCTGGCGGTGTTCGTGATGAATCGCCAGGGCCTCGGCGGCGAACTGGCGCAGGTCGGCAAGCCGGACCAGCCGGCGGATCGTGCGGGGTTCGGTCAGCTCGATGATTTCACGCCACGCACTGGCCGCTTCGGCAAATCGCCGCTCACGCCGATGCCGGAGCCCCAGTCGGTAGAGAGCCTCTCCCCTTACTTCGGGTGCCGGCGCCCCGACCGCGCAGGCGTAGCAGCCTTCGGCGTGCTCCGTATGGCCGGCGCGCTCGTACACACGGCCCAGGGCCAGCGCTTCGGCGCCGTCGCGGCAGGACGACGCGCCCCCCCGCGCAAGCTGCACGCCCCTGGCCAGCACCGCCGCCAGCGACACCAGATCCAGACGGTTGTGCTCGAGCACAGGCTCGAGCGGCCGCGGATCGCCGCTGCGAAGAAAATTGAAGAAACGCCCCGGAATCTCGCAGCCTGGCACGTCGCCGACGCGCGTGACGCCGAAAAGCGCCTGCTCGAGCGTCGACAGGCGGCAGCCCCCGTCCGCGAAGTCCCCGCCACCCCCGGCGCGCGACTTCCACAGGCGGCGCGCCGGATGCAGCATGTCGAAATGCGGCACGTCGCCGAGCGGCATCGGCAGCCGGTGGAACATCCAGCGCGTCTCCATCACCGGCACGTCGAACGTCTTGCCGTTATACGTGACAATCAAATCCACGCCGTCGAAGAATTCCGCAACCGCCGTCAGCAG
>JALZOC010000728.1 GCA_030857365.1 Acidobacteriota bacterium | reverse complement strand
ACGTACGCGTTGCCGGGGCCGACGATCTTGTCGACGCGCGGCACGGACCCGGTGCCGAACGCCAGCGCGGCGATTGCATGCGCCCCGCCCACGCGGAAGAGGCGCGAGACCCCCGTCGCCTCCGCGGCGCAGAGAATCGTCGCGTCCACTTTCGGGCAGACCGCCACCACCTCGGGCACGCCGGCGACGCGCGCGGGGATGGCGGTCATCAGCAGCGAGGAGGGGAGGGGATAGCGGCCGCCGGGGACGTAGCAGCCCACACGGTCCAGGGGAACAACGCGCTGCCGGATCCGCACGCCCGCCACCGGCTGCATGGTCCATCCCGCGGGCACCTGGCGGACGGCGACGCGTCGGATGTGTTCGCCCGCTGTCCTGATGGCGTCGCGGACCTCGCGCGGCACGCTGCGCGCGCCGCGCCGGATCTCGTCGCGCGAGACCTCGAGCGGGGCCGCCAGGCCGTCGAACTGCCTGGCGTACTCCATCAGCGCCGTGTCGCCGTCGCGGCGCACGTGTTCCACGATGCGGGCCACGCGGCGTTCCAGTGCGGCGTTCCGGAGCGTGCTCCGGTCGAGCAGCGCCGTCACGGCGGCGGCATCGGCCGACCCAATGATGCGGATGGTGAAGGCGGAGGGGCTGCGCTGCACGGTCACATCACGATCTTGTTCAGCGGGTACTCCACGATCCCCTGCGCGCGGGCCGCCTTCAGCTTCGGAATCAGATCCCGGACCGTGCGCTCCTCGATGATCGTGTTGAGCGCCACCCAGTCGCCGTCGCTCAGCGGCGAAATCGTGGGGCGCTGCAGGGCGGGGAGGAGCGCGAGCACCGCGTCGAGATCCGCGCGGCGGATGTTCAGCATGATGCCAACCCGCCCCTGCGCTTCAATGGCGGCCTTCAGCAGGAGGGCGATATTTTCCAGCTTGTTCCGCTTCCACTCCGTGGCGAGCGACCCCGGGTTGGCAATCAGCTGCGTGTTCGATTCGAGCACCGTGTCGATGATCCGGAGGCGGTTGGCGCGCAGCGACGAGCCGGTCTCGGTCACCTCCACGATGGCGTCCGCCAGCCTCGGCGGCTTCACCTCCGTGGCGCCCCACGAGAACTCCACGTTGACCGTGATGCCCCGCCCCTTGAAGTAGGCCTGCGTCGCACGCACCAGCTCGGTCGCGACCGTGGCCCCCTCGAGGTCGGCTGGCGTCCGGTAGGACGAGTCTTCCGGGACCGCGAGCACCCAGCGTACTTTCCCGAAGCTTTGCTTCGCATACACGAGATCCGCCAGCGGCGTCACGCCCGCCACGCCGTCGTGGCCGGCCGCACGCTCCGCAATCCAGTCCTGGCCCGTCAGGCCCGCGTCGAGCACGCCATCCGCGACGTAGCGGGCCATCTCCTGCGCGCGGATCAGCATGCAGTCGATCTCCGGGTCGTCAATGGCCGGGAAGTAGGAGCGCGCGCTCGCGTAGATGTTGAAGCCGGCCCGCCCGAACAACTGGATCGTGGCGTCCTGCAGCGAGCCCTTCGGGATCCCGAGTTTCAACGTATTCATTCGACGCAAACCTGAACCTTCCCTGAAAACCTACAACCCTGTCCGATCCCCGATCTCCCTGAAACACGACCGCTCTCCCGTGTGACACACATTGCCGTCTCCGAGCCGCGTCACCATCAGCAGCACCGTGTCATCGTCGCAATCGAGCAGGATGCGCTCGACCTTGAGCCGATTGCCGGAGGTCTCCCCCTTGGTCCAGAGCGTGTCTCGCGAGCGGCTGAAGAACGTCGCGAAGCCCGTCTGGCGGGTGCGATCGAATGCTTCCTCGTTCATGAACCCCACCATCAGCACTTCGCTGGTCGTGGCGTCCTGGATGACGGCCGGGATGAGTCCGCCGAGCTTGGTGAAATCCATAGGTGCCGTAAACAAAAAAAACCCCGCTGAACGTGTCCAGCGGGGCTACCGTGAGCTGCTGTTGATGAGGTGTCGTTTCAGTGCGCGTGCAGCTCGATGGGCCCGCCGGAGCAGGAGCGATGATGGTGCCCGTCGTGGTGCAGCGCGCGGAACATGGGAGTAAGCCTATCGCCCGGTCCGGCGGCGTGTCAACCGGGCGTCGGCGAGCGTGCGTGGGCGAGCGTTCCGCGAAGCCTCGGGAGCCGGCTCTCCGGCATGGGACTTGAAGCGCCCCCGGCAGAAACGATGAGGTCTCCCGGCGGCCTGTCGGCCGGACGGCTCCTGAGCGGTACTCGTCGTACGTTATCGAGTCGGAGCGTGAATGCAGATCTGGCCAGGCCGGCCCTACCCGCTGGGCGCCACGTTCGATGGCACCGGCACCAATTTCTCACTGTTCTCAGAGGTCGCCGAGCGCGTCGAACTGTGCCTGTTCGACGAGCGGGGAACCGAAACGCGTGTCGACCTTCCGGAGAGTACTGCGCTCTGCTGGCACGGGTACCTTCCCAGCGTCCGGCCCGGACAGCGCTACGGGTACCGCGTGCACGGCCCATGGG
>JALZOC010000727.1 GCA_030857365.1 Acidobacteriota bacterium | reverse complement strand
AGGTAATGATTGCGCGTTGAGGCCGCTCGCCCGGCTGCGGCAAGGTGCTGGAGAAACGCTCCGAGGTGCGCTTCGCGCAGTTCTGTTACCAGCAGCTCGCCCAGCCGCTGGCCCATGACGGCGAACCGGCAGATCACCCGCAGCATGGCGGCGTCGTCGCTCCACGAGGCCTTCGCACTGTTCGGACCTGTCCGGCGACGACCGGGCACCGCGCAACGCGCGTAACGAGTAACGAAGTCCGCGCCCACCGATTCCAGCGTGGGCGACCGGATGTGGACGTTCCGGAGGTCCGCTGACGACCGGAACATGCGGCGGGCGTCAGCAGGCGGCGGACGAGGTGCTGGCGGAGCTGCACTGCTGCCTCCCGCGATTACCGCGTCAGCGTGTCGGTGGGCTCGATGCAGGAGACAACGATCGGCCCCATCCGCGAGCGGATTCGATAGCCCCAGCGCTCATTCGCCTCCAGAGACTGGCGCTGCCCCTCCGGTACGTGCACGCAGGCGGCCGGCCAGCCAGATGACCGCCCCGACCATGGTAAGCCCGAGCAGCACGCGCACGCCGGTTCCCAGGGTCGCGGCATCCAGCGCCGGCACCGGGAACTCCCGCAGCGCTGTCCATCGGTCCGCCATCCAGTGCCAGGCGACGTGGGCGACGAGCGCTGAGAGCACGATGGTGCCGATCCGTTCCCGGACCACGTAGTCGAACAGCGCCTGGAGCACGGGCACCAGCGCGAGCAGCACCAGCACCTGCCCGATTTCTACGCCGACGTTGAACGAGAGCAGCGACGTCAGCAAATGCGATCCGGCGAACTGCAGGGTTTCCTTCAGCGCGAACGAGAAGCCGAACCCGTGCACCAGGCCGAAGCCGAACGCCAGCAGCGCCCGCCGTCGGGCCGACGGCGCGACCGCGACGATATTTTCGAGTGCCATGTAGAGTACCGAGCCGGCAATCAGCGTTTCGACCAACGGCGGGAACCAGAGCGCGTCCGGCATGAGGTTCCAGGCCGCCGCCACGAGCGCGATCGAGTGCGCGACGGTGAAGGCCGTAACGACCACGATCAACGGACGAAGGCGCCTGAACGGGATCACCAGGCACAGCAGAAACACCAGGTGATCCACGCCGTCGAGGATGTGGAAGAACCCGAGCTTCACAAAGTGCCAGGCCGCCTGGTGCAGGCGTGGATCCAGCCGCACCAGCCCGGGATCACCGCGGAACTCGAAGCCTCTGACGCCCTCCGCGGTGACGAACCGCAGCACCGTGGCGACCTCGACACCCAGCCGGGCGAAAGCCGGCCGGATCGCCAGCGCCGATTGACCGGATCGGACCGGATACTCGAGAAGCATATCCAGCTGGGCCTGTTGCCAGGGCAGACGGGTCTCGCCGGCCAGGGCCCTGCCGGTGACGTGCGCGAGCGCGTCGGCATACGAGACGAACGAGCGGTCTGATGGCAGCGAGGCTCTGACGGCGGCGATCGCGGGCGGCGGCACAGGTTTCCCACTCTCGACGAGCTCGAGATTCGGCAGAATCCACCGGGTCACCGCGTCGCGAAGCTCCGGTTCCGCGCGGCCGAGTTCGAGCGACCCGTCCTCCGCCAGCGGAAACTGAATGTCGCGCATCGCGCCGAGCGGGACGCGCACCAGCACGCGGACGCGGTCCGGTTCCGCCTTCACGAACGCGTGCACGGTCACGTGGCTCGGGATCTCGTGAGCTTCCGGTGAGGCGGGCGGCGCGAGCACGAGCAGCGCGGCCGCTATGGCGAGAACGTGCGGCCCTCTCATGCCGCGCAGTGTATACTGCGCCGGTTTCAGCGGAACAGGAGGAGCGCGTGGCGCGGACCGTGAGCATCTCGATTGCCGTCGTGTGCGCGGCCTTTCTCGGCGTCCCGGCCGCGCAGGCGCCGCAGGCACCCACGTTCGAGGTCGACCCCTTCTGGCCGAAGCCCCTGGGGAATCACTGGCTGTTCGGATCGATCACCGGTGTCGCGGTCGATGCCCGCAACCATCTCTGGGTGGTGCATCGTGGCGCGGCCTCATTGAACGCCCGGACCGAGATCGGCCTCGCGGCCAGCCCGGCGACAGCCGAGACCTGCTGCCTGCCCGCGCCGTACGTCCTGCAGTTCGATTCTGTCGGGAAAGTCGTCAGCCACTGGGGAGGGCCTGGCCCGGGCTACGACTGGCCGCAGTCTCCTGGCGGCATCACGGTCGACGCGAAAGGCAACGTCTGGATCGCTGCGGCTGGTGCGGACCCAGCGCCCGGGGGCCGCGGCCGCGGCGCCCCCTCGACAGGCTTGGGCTCCGGCACCGAGACGGCTCCGCCGACCGACGCGCACGTGCTCAAATTTGCGTCCGACGGACGCTTCCTACTCCAGATCGGCAAGCCGGGGAAAGTGGAGGGGAGCGACGGCACCAGCGGTCTTCATCGTCCGACGGCCGTTGACCTCGACGCGGCGGCCGGCGAGGTCTACGTCGCCGACGGCATCGTCAATCGT
>JALZOC010000726.1:1548-2489 GCA_030857365.1 Acidobacteriota bacterium | reverse complement strand
GAGCTGAACTGGAAGTGGATCGGTGTGATGCTGACAGGGCCTCCCCTCGTCAGCCTCCTGGTCGCCTATCCGTTCTGGCGCAAGGGCGGCATGATCTTCGGCAACATCGTCGGTACCGCGGTGATTTTTGGAACGGCGTTCGCGCTCATCATGCGCGAGTACGTCGAGCTGGATCGGGCCACCCAGGCCTGCATCGATGCGGGGGAGGTCTGCTGGCCGGAACCTGGCGCCTTCACCCGCTTTGCAATCTACGCATTCATCGGGCTTGCGGAGGTGTTCGTGCTCTTCACGCTCAGCCTGCGAATGGAAAGAAAGATGCGCGACCGGGACTACGCCCCTGAGTGGCGTTGACGTGGCCTGAAACACCGCAGCCGTTGCTACGGGAGGTCAGGCGGTCGGGGGAGGCTTCGAGCCCGCGCAGCCTTCAGTCGGCGTATAGCGACACGATCACGAAGAACAACGCAGTAGCTTCACATCCTTCAAGGCGTGAACGGCAGGCCAACCGGCTCGCCTGGAGGCCAGCGACGTCCGCCGCCGTCGTGCGGAGGTTCTACGGAGGCATCGGGTTAGAATGCGCCATGGCCATGCCCAAGCTCCCGCTGTTGCTCCTTGTTCTTGCATTCACCCTGCCGACCCGCGCGGCGGCACAATGGCCCGCTGCCGCCGTTGGGTCGTCGTCCCCGACTCAGCCCGCGTTCGATGGCGACAGGCTCAGGCGTATCGATACGTTCTTCCAGCGCCATGTGGACGAGAGCCGCATCGGCGGCGCCGTCGTACTGGTGCTGCAGGACGGGCGGCCGGTGTATGAACGGGCGTTCGGCTGGAGCGACAAGGAGGCCGGGCGACGGATGTCGCCGGACAGCATTTTCCGGATCGCCTCTCAATCCAAGGCGCTGACGAGCGTCGGGATCCTGTCCCTGATGGAGGAAGGCAAGCTGGGC
>JALZOC010000726.1:0-1538 GCA_030857365.1 Acidobacteriota bacterium | reverse complement strand
GAAGACGACGGTGACGACCGAGAGCAACGGCGAAGTCTCCACGGTCCCGGCCAAGCGCGCCGTCACGATTCGCGATCTCCTGACCCATACCGCCGGGATTTCGTACGGGACGGGCCGGTCCGAGGCGGCCCTCTATGAAGCAAAGGGGCTCGGTCCGGCGGCTGGTTTTGGGTGGTACACGGCGGACAAGGACGAGCCGATCTGCGAGACCATGGAGCGACTGGCGTCGCTGCCCCTTGCCGCGCAACCCGGCGAATCGTACGTCTATGGTTACAACACGGACGTGCTCGGCTGCGTGATCGAGCGCGCGTCCGGCATGCCGCTCGACCAGTTCATCGCAGCGCGGATTACGGGGCCCCTCCGCATGCACGACACGCGGTTTTTCCTCCCGGCGAACCAGCGCGACCGCCTCACTGTCGTGTATGCGAGCAATCCTGACGGTACGATTGCCCGCGCGCCCGAGGGCGCCCGCGGCCAGGGCCACTATGCCGACGGACCTCGCAAGAGCTTCTCGGGTGGGGCAGGGCTCCTCTCGACCGCCCGCGACTATGCTCGCTTCCTCGAGATGCTTCGCAACGGCGGAGCGCTCGACGGTGTTCGCATCCTCGCTCCGCGCACGGTGGCGCTGATGACCACGAACCAGATCGGGACGCTCCATTCGACGACCGGTCTCGGCATCGGTTTCGGATTTCAGACGACCGACCGCTACGGGGCCAGTGGTCTGAGCTCCGTCGGGACGTTCGGGGGGGGAGGTGCGTACGGCTCGACCGGCCGTGTGGATCCGGAGGCCGGGCTGGTCATGCTGCTGATGACCCAGCTTCTGCCCAGCAGGTCGGACGTCGGGGCGAAGTTTCCGACGCTTGTCTATCAGGCACTCGTCAGCGATCCAAAGCACCGCACACCGTAGTGTTTCATTGGGAAGCTTGAAGCTTCCCTGTTCAGGAGGAGTCATGATCAAGCGCAGGGATCTGTGTGTCGCGGTGATCGCATCGGTCATCACCGCGGCGGCGGCAGCGGGCCTCCACGCACGCGCGGCGGTCATGGGTTCGACGATCTTCGACTGGACCACCATGACGCCGCAGCCGAACAGGACGGGCACGGTGCGCAAGGTTGTCCAGTCTCCGACATCGACGCTCGACGAGCTGGAGATTCACATCACGACCCTCAACAAGGGAGAAACGCCGCACGCACCGCACCAGCACCCCGACGAGGAGCTGATCATCGTCAAGGAGGGGACGGTGGAGTCGCTGGTCGACGGGCAGTTGAAGCGCGTGGGCGCCGGGTCGATCATCTTCCAGGCCGCCAACCAGGTCCACGCGATCCGAAACGTCGGCGCGGGTCCCGCCGTCTACCACGTGATCAAGTGGAATTCCCCCGGCATGCTGAAGGCGCGGGAGAGCGCCAGGTAGGCGGGCGTGGAGACGTGAGCACCCTGAGAATCGCGCTCGTGACGGGCGCCGGCAGCGGAATCGGCAAGGCGTCCGCGCTGGCCCTCCTGAAGGAAGGGTACGGGGTCGTGCTCGCCGGACGCCGGGCCG
>JALZOC010000725.1 GCA_030857365.1 Acidobacteriota bacterium | reverse complement strand
AAGTCGAGGCGACCATGACGCGGGTGGTGTCGCTGTTCGAGCAGTACGTGAAGCTCTCGAACAACCTGCACTATGACGCGATGATTGCCGCGGTCCGCGTCGATGACCCGGCGCGCCTGGCCGACACCATCGCCGCGCACATGCTGGTCGGGATCGAAGAAAAGCAGAACCTGCTCGAGATCGTCTCGCCGCTCGAACGCCTGAACCGGATCGCGTCGGTGCTGGAAGTCGAGGTCGACAAGCTCCAGGTCGACCGCCGCATCCAGTCGCGCGTGAAGAAGCAGATGGAGAAGGCGCAGAAGGAGTACTACCTCAACGAGAAGATGAAGGCGATCCAGAAGGAGCTGGGGCGCAAGGACGAAAAGGGCAACGAGGTCGACGAGCTGAAGAAGAAGATCGAGCAGGCGAAGATGCCTGCCGACGTCGCCGAGAAGGCCATCCAGGAGCTCAAGCGGCTCGAGTCGATGCCGCCGATGTCCGCCGAGGCGACCGTCTCGCGCAACTATCTCGACTGGCTCATCGCCGTGCCGTGGTTCAAGAAGACGAAGGAGAGCCGCGACCTCAAGCGCGCCGAGCAGATCCTGAACGAGGATCACTACGGCCTCGAGAAGATCAAGGATCGGATTCTCGAGTTCCTCGCGGTCCGTGCCCTCATCAAGAAGCCGAAGGCGACGATCCTCACGTTCTCCGGCCCTCCCGGGGTCGGCAAGACGTCGCTCGCGAAGTCGATCGCGCGCGCGATGAACCGCAAATTCGTCCGGCTGTCGCTCGGCGGCGTGCGCGACGAGGCCGAGATCCGCGGGCACCGGCGGACGTACATCGGCGCCTTCCCCGGCCAGATCATCCAGATGATGAAGAAGGCCGGATCGATGAACCCGGTGTTCCTGCTGGACGAAGTCGACAAGATGTCGATGGATTTCCGCGGCGATCCGTCGGCGGCGCTCCTCGAGGTGCTCGACCCGGAGCAGAACAACGCCTTCCTCGATCATTACCTCGACGTCGAGTACGACCTCTCGAACGTCATGTTCATCTGCACGGCCAACGTCATCCACACGATCCCGCAGGCCCTGCGGGACCGGATGGAGGTGCTCCAGCTCGCCGGCTACACGGAGCAGGAGAAGGTCCAGATCGCGAAGAAGTTCCTGTCGCCCAAGGCCGTCGAAGGCGCCGGCCTCACGAAGGAGAACATCACGTTCCTCGACGAGGCGTTCCAGACGGTCGTGCAGCGGTACACGCGTGAAGCGGGCGTCCGCAATCTCGAGCGCGAGATCTCCTCCATCTGCCGAAAGATCGCCCGCAAGGTGGTGACCGAGGGCAGGAGCTTCAGCGAAGAGATCAGCGCCGCCAAGGTCACCGAGTACCTCGGCGTGCCGCGCTTCCGCCCCACGATGGCGGAAGAGAAGAACGAGGTCGGCGTGGCGACCGGGCTCGCCTGGACGGAAGTCGGCGGCGAAATCCTCGTGATCGAAGCGACGCTGATGCCCGGCAAGGGCAAGCTGACGCTGACCGGCAAGCTCGGCGACGTCATGCAGGAATCCGCGCAGGCGGCCATGAGCTACGTGCGCTCGAAGGCCGACGAATTCCGGCTGCCGAAGAACTTCAGCCGGACGATGGACGTCCACGTGCACATTCCCGAAGGGGCGATTCCGAAGGACGGGCCGTCGGCCGGCATCACGCTGGCGACGACGCTGGTGTCGGCGCTCTCGGGGATTGCCGTCCGGAAGGACGTCGCCATGACGGGCGAGATCACGCTGCGCGGGAAGGTCCTGCCGATCGGCGGCGTCAAGGAGAAGGTCCTCGGCGCGCATCGCGCCGGGTTGAAGACGATCATCCTCCCCAGGGACAACGAGAAGGACCTGGCGGATATCCCGAAGAACGTGCTCGACACGCTCGACATCTACATGGTCGACGTGATGGACGAAGTGCTGAAGATTGCGCTGGCGGGCCCCCTGCCGGCGATCGCTCCTGCCGACGGCGACGGTCAGCCCGCGATCAAAGACGAAGCGATCACTCATTGAGGCCGGGATGCGGGCTCGAGCCCAACATCCTGAATCCCGAGTCCTGAGTCCCGGGCTTTGAGGCTCCTCAGCGCGGACTTCGTGACGAGCGCGGCGGCCGGTGGCCGGACCAGCGGCATTCCGGCCGACGGCCTCGGCCAGATTGCGCTCGCGGGACGCTCCAACGTCGGAAAGTCGACCCTGTTGAACGCCCTGGTGCGCCGCAAGGTGGCGCGCACGAGCGCCGCCCCGGGCAAGACCCGGCTGGCAAACATCTTCCGGCTCTCGATGGACGGCGGACCGGGCGGCCCCGGGCGATGGGGCCTCTACCTGGTGGACCTGCCGGGCTACGGCTACGCCAGGGGCGGCGCCGATTCGGCGAACGAGCTGGCGGCGGTCGCGGCCGCGTACTTCGCAACCGGGGGGGCGGCGGGCTCCCGGCTGCGGGACCCGGGCGGCAGGAGCCGGGACTCGCAGGAGGCCGCCAGAAGCC
>JALZOC010000724.1 GCA_030857365.1 Acidobacteriota bacterium | reverse complement strand
GACGACAACATGCCGCTCGGCCTGAGCGGCTCGCAGGCGGCACTGCCGATCTGGACCACGTTCATGATGCGCGCGCTCGCCGGGCGCTCGGATGTGCCGTTCGAACGACCCGACGGACTCGTGTTCATCGACATCGATCGCGACACCGGGGAGGTGGCCGGTCCGGGCTGCCCGAGGACGTTTCAGGAAGCCTTCATCAGCGGCAGCGAGCCGGTCGAGATCTGCCACCTGCACGGATCGTAGAGCTCCGTCGGCACAACGGTCGTGCCGCCGGACACACGTCCAAGTCCGCCGGAGCTCCGCACCTTGAGCGGACTGGTTTACAATAAGGGTTTCCCGGCCCCTCCAACTCCGCCATTTACGTCGAGGTTTCCGTTTTGAAGAGAGTTCTATTCACCGTTCTCGTCGCCTCTGTCGGATTCGGGGGCGCGGCATGCCGGAAGGCGCCAGCCCCGAGCGACGCGTCGGCCGCTGCCCCGGGTCAGACGGGCACCGCCGGGAAATCCCAGGCTCCGGCAGCCGCAACTCCCCCGCCTGCGCCGGCGCCGCCGAAGCCCATGCCGGCCGAGCTCCCCGACGTCCTCGCGCGCGTCAACGGCGAAGCAGTGAAGAAAATCGACCTCGAGCGCATCCTCAAGAACATGGAACTGAGCGCCAGCCAGCCGATCCCTCCCGACCGGCGCGATGAGATCATGCGTCGGGCGCTCGACCAGCTGGTCATCTACACGGTGCTCTCCCAGGAAATGCGCGCGCGCAAGGTGGCGGTGACGGACGCGGAGATCGAGGGCAACCTCAAGCAGATGCAGGCGCAATTTCCCAACGAGCAGGAATTCAAGAAGGCGCTCGAAACGCGCGGCATGACGGTAGAGCGGCTGCGCGCCGATGCCCGCGTCGACATGAGCATCAACAAGATGATGGAGGCGGAGCTCGCCAGCACTCCCGCGCCGACCGACGCGCAGGTTCGCGAGTTCTACGACAAGAACCCCGACAAGTTCGAGCAGGAGGAAGCGCTCCGCGCGAGCCACATCCTCATCCGCCTGGACGAAAAGGCGGAGGAAGCCGCCAGGAAGAAGGCGCGGGCCGAAGCCGACGAGGTCCTGAAGCAGCTCAAGGGGGGCGCCGACTTTGCGGAGCTCGCGAAGAAGCACTCGGCCGACGGCAGCGCCGCACAGGGCGGCGACCTTGGCTTTTTCCCCAAAGGACAGATGGTCCCCGCCTTCGACCAGGCTGCGTGGGCCCTCAAGCCCGGCGAGATCAGCGACATCGTCACCACGCAGTTCGGGTACCACATCATCAAGGCCGCCGAACGCCGCGCGGGATCAACGGTGCCGTTCGAACAGGTCAGCGGGCGGATCAAGGAATACCTCACGCAGCAGCAGAAGCAGGGGCGGGCGCAGGCGTTTATCGACCTGCTCAAGCAGAAGGCCAAAATCGAGGTTCTCGTCTGAACGAGGAAGTCCTCGCGTCGGCTGCCGAGGCGCTGCGGGCCGGAGAGACCGTCGCGCTCGTGACCGTCGTCCGGGCACAGGGCTCGACGCCGCAGCGGGCGGGGGCCAAGATGCTCGTCTGGGCCGACGGCCGCACCGTGGGGACGATTGGCGGCGGGTGTTACGAAAATGACGCGTTCTGGAAGGCACGCGAGGCCATCGCCTCAGGGCGCCCTTCCCTGGTGCACTACGAGCTGAACGACGACTTCGCCCAGGAGAACGGCCTCATCTGCGGGGGGCGCATGGACGTCCACATCGATCCGCTCGCCCCCTCGCCGCGCCTCTACATCATCGGCGCGGGGCACGTCGGCTATCACCTTGCCCGCGCGGCACTCGAAGCGGGTTTCCACATCCATGTCGTCGACGACCGCGAAAAATTCGCGAATGCCGAACGTTTCCCCGGAACCGACATCGTCGTGCAACCGATCCCGGAGTGGCTGGCACAGGCAGACCTGCCGGCGTCAGCCTACATCGTCGTCGTGACGCGCGGCCACCAGAACGACCTCGACGCCGTGCGCGCGCTCGCGAACCGGGAACTCAAGTACGTGGGGCTGATTGGCAGCCGCGCGAAGATCGCGCGCATCTACGACGCACTGGGCGAAGAGGGCATCTCCTCGGACTCCCTCGCCCGGATTCACGCCCCGATCGGGCTGGAGATTGGCGCCGTCACTCCTGCCGAGATCGCCGTCAGCATCCTTGCCGAACTGATTGCCGTGCGGCGGGGAGCGGACACGACCGGGATGGCGATGAAGCGCCTTTAGCGCGGACCGTGTATAATCTTCTTAGCACTCTCGCGGGGAGACTGCTAAAGCCATCATGACACGCCATCCTGAATTGCCGGAACGGGATAGACGAATTCTCGGGGCCCTCGTACAAGCCTATATCGAGCAGGGCGAGCCTGTCTCGTCCCTGTGGCTGGCGAGCCGGGGATTTGGCGTCTCATCCGCAACGCTTCGCAACGTGATGGCGCGGCTCGAGGAGCAGGGGTACGTGCGGCAGCCCCACAC
>JALZOC010000723.1 GCA_030857365.1 Acidobacteriota bacterium | reverse complement strand
CGTTCCGACGAAGACGGCAAAGAAATCGTCGACGCGCGAGCGCCCGCGCCGCAGCCGGTACGTCCCCTGCACGTTGAACGCGATCGGCACGATGACCCCGATAAACGGCATCATCGTCAGATACTGCTCGAACGGCGGGATGCCCTTGGTGACCGGGATGACGGTGTCGAGGACGTGGAACCGGACGAAGTAGGCGAGGGCGAAGGCGGCCATGCCCAGCAGCGCGTCGGCGACGATGTAGAAGGCGACGAGCAGGCGGTTATAGCGCTTCATCATCGTGCGAGCTCACGCTCGGCGATCGCCGCGGCGACGGCAGCCTGGAAGTCGGTCATGAAGCGTTCGCGCGAGTACCGTTCCGCATTGGTCCTGATGGCGGCCGGATCGAGGCGCAGCTGCTGGACCGAGGACAGACCCGCGGCAAATTCCTCCGCCGATCCGCCGTCGACGAGCACTCCCGTCACCCCGTGCTGCACGGTCTCGCAGGCGCCGCCCGCGGCCAGCGCGACCACTGGCGTGCCACACGCCTGTGCCTCGATCGGCACCATCCCGAAATCCTCCACGCCCGGCAGGAGGACCGCCGCAGAGCGGGCGTACAGGTCCCGGATTTCCTCGTCCGTGCGCCAGCCGAGAAATTCGACGTCGGACCCCGCAAGCTGACGCAACTGTGCCTCTTCGGGCCCACGCCCTACAATTTTCAGCGGCGTGCGTGCCAGCCGGCAGGCCTCGATCGCCACGTCGATCCGTTTGTAGGGGACCAGCGCGGACACGATCAGGAGGCTGCGATCCCGGCCGCCGGTTCCGGAGACGTTCCCGGGGTGATAGAAGGCGGTATCGACGGGCGGATACACAACGATCGACCTGCGATTATAGTATCGGCGGATCCGCCCCGCAACGTAGGCGGAGTTCGCGACGAATTGATCGACTCGCCCCGCGGTCGCGGCGTCCCACCGGGCCAGGGCGGCCATCGCGGGCCTGAGCAGGCGGTTTGCGAGCGGCCCGACCCTCTCCGGCCCGAAATACGCGGGAAACTGGTCCCAGGCGTAGCGCATCGGCGAGTGGCAATAGCAGATGTGGGTCGCCCGTCCAGTCCGGATGACCGATTTGGCGGCGCAGTGGCTGCTGCTGACGATCAGGTCGTATCTGTCGAGGTCGAACATCTCGACGGCCGCGGGAAAGAGCGGCAGGTAGTGGCGGTACCGGCGTCCCGCGCCAGGGAGCCATTGGACCGCCGACGTCCGGATCTCGTGGCGCTCGATCCGGCTCGAGACCGCTCCTGGAATGCGCACCAGCGTGTAGAGCGTGGCGGCCGGGTACAACGCACAAATCGACTCGAGCACTTTCTCGCCGCCCCGCATGCCTGTGAGCCAGTCGTGCACGATCGCGACGCGGGCTTCTGGAGCGGGGACTCGGGCCGCCTCCGTCTGATCCGGACCAGGCCAGGCTGCGGCGAGCTGGGCCGAAGCTCTGCGAAGGCCGGACTCGGGCGTGTTCACCCTGCGATCACCTCCTGATAGATCGCGTGGACTCTGCGGACGGAGCGCTCCCACGAGAACTCCTTCACGCGCTGCAGGCCCCGCCGGCGGAGATCCTCGCGCAGCGCGGCGTCGGTGAGGACACGCCGCATCGCCAGCGCGATCGCGTCGGCCTCATACGGGTCGATGAGGAGCGCGGCATCGCCGACGACTTCGGGCAGCGACGACACGTTCGAGGTGATGACCGGCGTGCCGCTCGCCATGGCCTCGAGCGGCGGCAGGCCGAAGCCTTCGTACAGGGAGGGAAAGACGAAGACGTCGGCCAGCCGGTAGAGCACCGCAAGGGTCTTGTCGGGCACGAAGCCGAAGAACCGGACGTGCTTGTGCAGCTTGTACTTGTGCACCGCGCGCCTGAGCGTCGCGTACTTCGAGATCTCGTCTCCGATGATCAGCAGCTTGACCGTGTCCAGTCCGCCCCGCCGCACCGTGTGGAACGCCTCGATCAGCCGCTCGAGGTTCTTGTGCGGCTTGATGTTGCCCGCGTAGAGGACGAACGGGGCGTTCAGCTGATAGCGCTCCCGCACGCGCAGCACTTCGTCTGGCGAGGGCTCTTCGCCGAAGCGCTCGTCGATCGCGTTCGGGATGACGTTGATCTTGCTCTCGGGTATGCGGAAGTAGCGGAGGATGTCGCGCTTCGAGGCCTCCGAGACCGTCAGCACCCGGTTCGATCGGTGCGTCGCGATCCAGAGCGACGACCGGGCGTACGCATAAGCCAGCCGGTTCGGCAGGTATTGCGGGAACCTGAGGTGGATGCAGTCATGAATCGTCACGATCGACTTGCACGGCGTGAGCGGCGGCAGCACGTAGTGCGGCGCGTGAAAGAGGTCGACCCCTTCTCGGCGCAGGTCCATCGGAATGCGCAGCTGCTCGCGAATCGAGTAGGGAGGCGCGGACTCTGGAACGGCCCGGAAGTTCTCGCCGAGCTCCGTGATGCCGGCGCAGTCGGCGGCACGGCAGAACAGC
>JALZOC010000109.1 GCA_030857365.1 Acidobacteriota bacterium | reverse complement strand
GACCCGGCCGCCCCGGCGACAAGGCACACACCGAGCAGCCGGCGAACCGGGGCGACGCTCAGCGGAGATGCGAATCGAACGGTGAGCACGGGACAATGCTATCGCAATCGCCCGCGCCCTTTGGCTATACTTCGCTCACCGCGCGGTGCGCCGTCCGACGCAGCTGATTACCTGTGGGCTCAACGCTGGATTTTCGTTACATCGCGATCGAGGGGCCGACGGGCGCCGGCACCTCGCTGCTGGCCGATCGGCTCGGGGCCCGACTCGATGCCACGATCGTGCTCGACGAGACGGAGAACCCGTTCCTCGCGGACTTCTACGCGGAGCGGCCCGGTGCGGCCTTCCAGGCACAGCTGTTCTACACGCTGTCGCGCCACCGCCAGCAGACGGCGCTCCGGCAGCACGATCTCTTCAGCCAGCTCACCATTTGCGACTATCTGTTCGATCGCGACAAAATCTACGCGTATCTGAACCTGGACGACAACGAGCTGTTCATCTACCAGCGGCTCTACGAGCTGCTGGCCGCCGACATGCCGTCCCCCGACCTGGTCATTTACCTGCAGGCCCCAACCGATGTGCTCCGGCGTCGGCTGCGCGAGCGGGAGCGGGCCAACCCGGAGCTCGCTCCGCTCCCCGACGAGTACGCGGGCGAACTGAACGAGGCCTACAATCACTTCTTCTTCCACTACACAGCCACGCCGCTCCTCGTGGTCGAGACCTCCCAGTTCGATCTGTCGTGGGGCGAGGAGGCGCTGGCGGACCTCGAACGCCAGCTCCGGGACATGGGGCGGGGCACGCGGTACTACGTGCCGCGAACCTGAGATGCGCATGCCGGGGCGGAAGCCCGGCCCGCGACCCGCGCGCGGCGCTGGTATATGCTCCAGTCATGTCCTGGTTCCATAAGGTCCGGAAGCCCATAGAGCCGCCGCCGGACAAGAGCCGGGTGCCGGAAGGGCTGTGGGTCAAGTGTCCGTCGTGCGGACAGATCATCTACAACAAGGATCTCGCCGCGAGCCTCAGCGTCTGCCCCAAATGCGCCCACCATTTTCGGTTGACCGCGGCCGAACGGCTGCGAACGCTGTTCGACGGCGAATGGCAGGAGCATGACGCCGGCCTGACGTCGACCGACCCGCTCAGTTTCACCGACACGAAAGCGTACCGCCTCCGGCTGGAGACGAGCATCGCGGGCACGGGACTGAAGGATGCGATCATCACCGCGACAGGCACGATCGGCGGGGTCACCTGCGTGGTCTCGGCGATGGAGTACGGATTCATCGGCGGCAGCATGGGTGTCGTGGTCGGCGAGAAGATCACGCGCGGGATCGAGCGGGCGATCGCCGGGCGTCTGCCCGTCATCATCGTCTCGTGTTCCGGCGGCGCGCGCATGATGGAAGGGGCGCTGTCGCTCATGCAGATGGCCAAGATCAGCGCAGCGCTGGCGCGGCTCGATCGCGCGCGGCTGCCTTACGTGTCGATCCTCACGGATCCCACCACGGGGGGCGTCACCGCGAGTTTTGCGATGCTCGGCGACGTCAATATCGCCGAGCCGAAGGCGCTCATCGGCTTTGCCGGTCCGCGTGTCATCGAGCAGACCATCCGCCAGAAGCTGCCGGAGGGGTTCCAGCGCAGCGAATTCCTCGTCGAGCACGGCATGCTGGACCTCGTCGTGGATCGGCGCGAGCTGAAAGGCGCGGTGACGCGGGTGCTCCGATTCGGAGGCGCGGGTCTCCCACGCCTCGAAGCGCCCGCGGCCGCGGCGCAGCCCGCGGCCGACGTCCCGGCCTGAAAACCCGCGGGACGGTCCTCTGCCGTGATCCCCTTCCCTGACGATCCGATCGATTTCCTGTTCAGCCTCGAACGACTCGGGATGAAGTTCGGTCTCGACAACGTGTCGAGGGTGTGCGCCGCGCTTGGCCATCCAGAGCGCGCGTTCCGATCGGTGCTGGTGGCGGGAACGAACGGCAAGGGGTCGGTCACCGCGATGGTGGAACGGGCGCTCCGGGCGGCCGGACATCGGACGGGCCGCTACACCTCGCCTCACCTCGTTCGCCTCGAGGAGCGATTCTTCATGCACGGGAACGAGGTCACCACGGCTGCGCTCCGCGAGGCCGCTGGGCGCGTGCGTGACGTGGTCGCCCGGCTGCTCGCCGAGGGAGAGCTCGACGCTCCGCCGACCTTCTTCGAATGCACGACAGCCGCCGCATTCGACCTGTTCCGCCACAGTGGCGTCGACATCGCGGTGCTCGAGGTCGGTCTCGGCGGCCGGCTCGATGCCACCAACGTCGTGACGCCCATCGCCACAGTCATCACGTCGATCGACTTCGACCACCAGGAGCAGCTCGGCACCTCCCTCGAGGCGATCGCCGGGGAGAAAGCCGGCATCGTCAAGCCAGGGGTGCCGCTCATCTGCGGATGGCTCGCCCCCGAGGCGGAACGCATCATCCGGCACGTCTGTGAGGCCCGCGACGCGGGGCTGATCCGCGCGGCGGATCGCGTGAGCATCACGCTCCGGCCGGACGGAGCCGTTGATGTCCGCGCCCCGAGCCGCATGCTGCCGGCCGTCCGGCTGGCGCTCGAAGGGCCGCACCAGCGCCGGAACGCCGCCGTCGCCGTCGCGGTGCTCGACGAGCTCTCGCGGGCCGGCATCGGCGTCCCCGACGCCGCGGTCCGGGACGGCCTCTCGAGGGTGGAATGGCCCGGACGGCTCGAACGGTTCGAGCTGGACGGCGTCCGCATTCTCCTCGATGCCGCTCACAATCCGGCGGGCGCCGCCGCACTCGCGGCCTACGTCTCTGAGCAAGGCTGGCGCGACGCCACACTCGTTCTCGGCGTGCTGCGCGATAAGGACGTTCGGGGCATTCTCGACGCCTTGCTGCGGCCCGCGCACCCCTGGAGCCTGCTCGTCTGCACTTCTCCACCGGGCCCGAGGGCGCTCGCGGCCGACGAGCTGGCAGGAGCCGCCTCGATGGTGGCTGGCACGGGTGTTCGCATCGAGGCGGTGAGTGACCCCGCCCTCGCCCTGAACCGGGCGAGAGGCCGCGGGCGGCCGGTCGCCGCGGCGGGGTCCATCTTCCTCATCGGCCCGCTGCGTGATATTCTTCGGTGATTCCAGCCTTCCTTCCCACGAGCTCCATGCTTCGCCTCAGCATCATTTTGTTCTGCTGCGCGCTCGTCGAGTGGCTGGGCGCTCCGGCGGCTGCGCGCGCGCAGGGTAGCCTTGCGGGCTGTCGTGTGTACGAGCAGCAGAATATGACCTTCCGGAAGGTCGCCGACGGGCCCGAGAACCATTTCGTCCTGGAAGGCACCATCGACGCCCCCGTGCAGATCAACTGCGACGAGATGCAGCTCTTCGCCGACCACATGGAGAGCTTCCAGAACGAGGGGCGCGTCGTCGCGACCGGCAACGTCCTGTACGTCTCGGGCGGCAACCGCATCAACGCCGAGCGGATGGAATTCAACACGAAGACGCGCACCGGCACGTTCTACATGGCGAATGGCACGGCGGTTCTGCGCGGTCAGGCGGAGCCGGGGTTGTTCGGAACCCAGGAGCCGGACCTGATGTTCCGCGCCGACGAGATCCACAAGGTGGGGCCCAAGAAGTACCGGCTCGTGCGCGGCAATTTCACGACGTGCGTGCAGCCCACACCGCGCTGGGAGCTGCAGTCCCGCTCGATCACGCTCAGCCTGGATGACTACGCCCTGCTCCAGAATGCCATCTTCCGGGTCAAGCGCGTACCGATGATGTACCTGCCGGTCTTCTACTATCCGATCCAGGAGGACGACCGCGCGACCGGTTTTCTGATCCCGACCTACGGCTCGACGACCGCGCGGGGTCAGTCCATCAGCAACGCCTTTTTCTGGGCCATCTCGCGCAACCAGGATGCGACGGTCTACCACGACTGGTTCTCGAAAACGGGGCAGGGCGTCGGCGGTGAATATCGGTACGTCCTCGGGTCAGGCTCTTCCGGCAACAGCCGCGTGTCTCTCCTGAACGAGCACGAGACCACCTTTCCCCAGGCAAACGGCGCGGCGAGCGTGTACCCGGGGCAGCGCAGCTACACCGTGGGCGGAGACCTGACGCAGCGGCTGCCCTTCAACCTGCACGCGCGCGCGAACGTCGACTACTACTCCAGCATCGTCTCGCAGCAGCGCTACGAGCAGAACATCTACGAGGCGACCAGGCGCACGCGGCGGTTCGGCGGCAACATCTCCGGAACGTGGGGCGCCTACTCTCTCAGCGCGACGGCTGACCGTAACGACACGTTCCAGGGCACCGCGACGTATGGCACCTACGGGTCGCTGCCGCGGATCACGTTCGGACGCGGCGAGCGGAAGATCCCGGGGGCGCCCGTGTACTTCGGCGTGAACAGCGAGTTCGTCACGCTGGTCCGGAGCAGCACGACCAACGACGTCAGGGTGAACGATCAGGGGCTGACCCGGGCCGACGTGAATCCGACGCTGAGGATTCCGTTCACCCGCTGGCCGTTCCTCACGCTCAACTCCACGGTGAGCTGGCGAGGGACGTACTGGACGGAGAGCCTCGAGGGCAATGCCCAGGTGCCGGAACCGATCGGGCGGCGCTTCTTCGACCTGCAGACGCGGATTACGGGGCCCGTCTTCAACCGGATCTGGAACACCCCGGGGAATGGCTATGCGGAGAAATTCAAGCACGTCATCGCACCGACGGTGACGATTCAGCGCGTGACGGCGATTGAGAACTTCGATCGCATCGTCCGGCTCGAGGGGGCGGACTTCGCAACCGGCACGACGCGCATCAGCTACGGCGTGTCGAACCGGCTCTACGCGAAGAAAGACACGTCGCGTGAGATCCTCAGCGCGACACTCTCGCAGAGCTACTACACGAACGCGCTGGCCGCGCAGTACGACAGGCAGTATCAGAGCACTTACAGCACGGGCAGCAAGCCGACGCACTACTCACCCGTCTCGCTCCACGTGCGAGGGGCACCCACGGATCGCTTTCAGGGAGAGTTCCGGACGGAATGGGACCCCACCGTTCACACCCTGCGAACCCTGGCCTTGAACGGCAGCTTCAGCTCGTCCGCGCTGTTCCAGACCAGTGCGGGATGGAGCCAGCGGCGCCTCATCCCCGAGCTGCCGGACTTCGCCAACCCGGCGGGAGCGACCAATTACGTGAACGCGAGCACGAACGTGCGCAGCGCCGGGGGTCGCGTCGGGGGCAGCTACACGTTCAACTACGATCTGCGGAACGACGCGTTCCTCCAGCAGCGGTACACGGCTTACCTGAACTCCCAGTGCTGCGGCATCGCGTTCGAATACCAGACGTTCAATTACGGCGGCAGCCTCGCGGCTTACGGCCTGCAGGCGGACAAGCGGTTCAACCTATCGTTCACGCTCGCCGGAATCGGCACTTTTTCGAATCTGTTCGGCGCATTCGGCGGGCAGCAGGGCCGCTGATGACGCCAGCGGAACCGGATCCGTCGTCAGGCTCTGGCCTGCGCCGGCATGCACCCGCGAGTGCCGGGCCGCGGGTCGCGCCCGGCCAAGGAGGCAGCTGTGGTTAACGTCGTCATCACCGGCGGGGCCGGTTTCATCGGGTCCAACTTCGTCCGTTACGCGCTGGGGGTGCATCCCGACTGGCACGTGACGACGCTCGACAAGCTCACGTACGCGGGGCGGATGGAAAATCTCGAGGATCTGATGAACCATCCGCGGCACACGTTCGTCCGCGGCGACGTGGCGGATCCGGGGGTCGTCGCACCGCTCGTCACGGCCGCCGAAATCGTCGTTCACTTTGCGGCCGAGACGCACGTCGATCGCTCGCTGATGAGCGCCGGGGAATTCATCACGACCGACGTCTACGGCACGTTCGTGCTGCTCGAAGCGGCACGCCAGGCCCCGGCGCTGCGGCGCTTCGTGCAGATCTCGACCGACGAAGTCTACGGCAGCGTCCCCGAGGGGTCGAGTCGGGAGACCGATGAGCTGAAGCCCCGGAATCCATACTCGGCGAGCAAGGCCGGGGCGGACCGGCTGGCGTACAGCTACTGGGCAACCTATGGCGTGCCCGTCGTGATCACCCGTGCGTCGAACAACTACGGACCCTTCCACTACCCGGAAAAAGTAATCCCGCTGTTCATCACCAACGCGATCGACGACATCCCGGTGCCGCTCTACGGCGATGGGCTGCAGGAGCGTGACTGGCTGCACGTGAGCGATCACTGCCGCGCGGTGGACCTGCTGATCGATGCCGGCGCGCCCGGAGACGTATACAACGTCGGCGGCGGGAATCACATCCGGAACGTGGACCTGACGAAGCAGATTCTCGACCTGGCTGGCAAGCCGCACACGCTCATCCGGCCAGTCACGGACCGTCCCGGCCACGACCGCCGCTACAGTCTGGACACGTCGAAGCTCCAGAGCCTCGGCTGGGCCCCTCAGGTGCCGTTCGACCTGGGTCTTCGCGAAACGGTGGCGTGGTACCGGCAGAACGAATGGTGGTGGAGGCCCATCAAGGAGGCGGATGCCGACTTCCGCGCGTACCACGACGCCCAGTACGGGGCGTCGCGCTCCTGAAGTCAGCCGTGCCTGGTCCCCCTCTGGTCACCGGCGGCACCGGCTTCGCGGGCAGTCACCTGATCGATCATCTGCTCGAGGAGGAGCCGAGTGTCGCCGCGTGGTCGCACCGAGGCAGCCGTGACGCGGCGGCCGCTCGTGGCGCGGTCCGCTGGTCTGCCGTCGACCTGCTGGATCGTGAGGCCGTCGCGGACGCCGTCGCGGCGATCGCGCCGTCCGTCATCTACCACTGCGCCGGCATCGCACATGTGGGAGATGCCTGGAGCCAGCCGGCGCGGGCGCTCGGCGTAAACGCGCTGGGAACGCACCACGTCCTCGAGGCCGTGCGCGCGGCCCGCCTCGACTGTCCCGTCCTCGTCACCGGCTCCGCACTGGTCTACCGCCCCTCGCTGCACCCGGTGGCCGAGGACGATCCGATCGGCCCCTCGGATCCGTACGGCCTCAGCAAGCTGGCGCAGGAAATGGTGGCGCTGCGCGCGGGCGACGCGCCTGTTTTCCTGGTCCGCCCGTTCAATCACGCGGGCCCCGGCCAGTCCGACACATTCGTGACGTCGAGCTTTGCACGACAGATCGCCGAAATCGAGGCCGGACGGCGCGAGCCCGTTCTGCGCGTCGGCAACCTCGAGGCGTCCCGCGACATCACCGACGTGCGCGATACCGTGCGCGCCTACCGGCTCGTGGTCAGGCACGGCCGTCCTCACCGCCCGTACAATGTGTGCTCCGGGCGTGCTTACCGGGTGGCGGATCTGCTGGACATCCTGATCGGCAGGTCGCATGTCTCGATCCGGATCGAGCCGGACCCGACGCGCCTGCGGCCGAGCGATAACCCCGTCGTCGCGGGAAATCCTTCGCGCATCGGCGCGGAGGTTGGATGGGAAGCGCGGATTCCCATCGAGCGCACGCTTGGCGATCTGCTGACCGCCTGGCGGGAGCGGATCCACGC
>JALZOC010000722.1 GCA_030857365.1 Acidobacteriota bacterium | reverse complement strand
CATCACGAATGCGGCCTCGGCGCTGCACGCGGCGGGGGATCGCCGGCATCTCGCGATGGTGCATTCCCTCTCGGGTGTGTCGCTCGCGCAGGAAGGGCGGCTGGACGAGGCGACGGCTGCGCTGCGCCAGGCCGAACGGCTCGCGGTGATCGTGGAAGCCGGCGACGTGCTGGCGACCGTCTGCGGCAACCAGGCAAATGTCGCGCTGATTCAGCACCGGCACGACCAGGCGCTCGCGCTGGCCGAGCGCAGCGTCGAACTGCAGGAGCATTCCGGCACGCCCCATGGCCTGGGGGTGGCGCTGGCGTCGCTCGGGCAGATCTGCGTTCGCGTCGGCAGCCTGAAGCGGGCGGAAGAGGCGCTGAACCGTGCGCTCGACGTGCGGAGTCCGCTCCACTTCATGCGGGAGACGACAGGCGCCGTCTTCGACACGCTCGCGCAGATTCATCTTATCCGGGGGGAAGACGACGAGGCCAGCCGGTGCCTGAACAGGGCCCGCGAAGCCTACGGGGCCACGCTCGCGAGCCGCTGGTATCACTGGTCGGTGCGTGCGCTGGAAGCGCGGGTTGCGCTCCGCCGCGGGGATGCCGAGACGGCGCTCGTCGTCTCGGGCGAAGTTGCGGGAGCCGCCGATGCGCCGGAGCTTTACGTCCTCCAGGCCGAGCTCATCACGATAGAAGCCCTGCTGGCGCTGGAGCGTGGCGAGGCCGCGCAGGACCGGCTCGAGAGTGTGGCGAGCAGGATTCACCCCGGCGCGATGACCGGCACGTGGGGGGAGTTCCTCCGTTTGCGCGGGCGTCTGCACGCGGCCGCGGGGCGCGCCACGGAGGCGTACCACGACTTCGGACAGAGCGTCAGCGTCTTCGAGCTCCTCGGCGAGGGATACCAGACCGGGCTCAGTTACCTCGAGCTGGGGCGGCTGGCCGCCGACGCCGGGGCCCGATCGCGCGCCACGCGGTTCCTGACGGCTGCCGCCACGGTCTTCGAGGGGCTCGGCGCGGCGCCGGACCTCAGGGACGTCCGCACCGCGCTCACCCAGGTTCCCTCGAAGACGGCGGTCGGCTACCTCGGCGTACAGATGACGGGGGATGATGCCCTCGTGCGCCGGATCGTGGATGCGTCCGCCATGCCCGCGCTGCTCGCGCGGGAAGGGGCGACGGCGCTCGTCGAGGCGTGCGACGGGCAGGCGTCCGCGCTCTTCGTTCATTCGTCCGGCGGACAGGTCCAGATCCTGGCGGCGGCCGGTTGTGACGTGGAGAGCGCGCGCGCGCTCGCGCACACGGCGCTCCGCAGCACGGCGGGTCCCGGCGCGCCGGGCGTGCTCGTCATCGAGCCGATAGGCCGCGCACCCGAGGGCGCCAGGTGTGCCGTGCTGTCATCCGCCGCGGCGTTCACGTCCGCCAGCCTGCAGCGATTTCGCACGTTATGCGCCGTGCTCCGGCAGGGGTTCGATCTCTGCCAGGCGCGGGACCGGCCGGTTGAGGGGAGTTCCGGTGCGCTGGAGCGTCAGCTCGAGCCGCTCCTCCCAGGGTTTGTCTGTGCGAGCGCCGCCATGCAGCGCGTCGCCGACCAGATCCAGCGGATGCAGGGCAACGACCTGACCGTGCTGATCACGGGCGAGAGTGGTACAGGCAAGGACCTCGTCGCGCGTGCCATCCATGCAGGGTCGCCGCGCCGGAGCAGCATGTTCCTGCCCTATAACTGCACGAGCGCCACGCGGGAGCTGGCCGACAGCCAGCTGTTTGGCCACCGGCGAGGGAGCTTCACGGGCGCCGTGGCGGATCAGCCAGGCGTTCTGCGGACGGCCGTCGGCGGCACTCTCTTCCTCGACGAAGTGGGCGACTTGCCGCTCGACGTGCAGCCCAAGCTGCTCCGCTTCCTGGAGCAGGGGGAAGTGCTGCCGGTTGGCGATACCAGGCCGCAGCGCGTGGACGTCCGGGTCGTGGCGGCCACGAACGCGGATCTGGAGAACCGCGTGAGTGACGGCAAGTTCAGGGAAGACCTGTTCTACCGTTTGAGCGTCATCCGGATGCACGTGCCTCCCCTCCGGGAGCGTCGGGAAGAGATTCCTCACTTGAGCACGTTCTTCCTGCGGGAAGCCAGCGAGCGGCTCGCGAGGCCCGGCGTGCGCCTCAGCGCTGACACGCTCGATCTGTTCGATACGTTTCCCTGGCCCGGTAATGTGCGTCAGCTTCGCAACGAAGTTCAGCGCGCCGTCGCCATGGCTCCTCCAGGGGGGCTCATCACACCGGAACTGCTCTCCGCCAGCTTCGGCACGCAGGGACTCCGCATGCACACGCCGGCAGCCTCGAGGCATCGGCATCCGACCCTGGCGGCCGCGGTCGAGAAGGTCGAACGCGAGATGATCCAGGCCGCACTGGACCGGGCCGCGGGAAACATCTCGGAAAGCGCGCGCCTGCTCGGACTGACCCGCCGCGGACTCTATCTGAAGATGGAGCGGCTCGGCGTGACCCCCACGCCCTCTCCTGCGTGAGGCG
>JALZOC010000108.1 GCA_030857365.1 Acidobacteriota bacterium | reverse complement strand
CAGGGGAAGCCCCTGCCCGTCCATGTCGAACCCCCAGGTCAACCCGCGCAGCTGTTCCAGCTTCTGCTCGGCAAGCGTCGTCGTCGAGGTCTGCCCGCGCGCCACGTAATTGGCGCGCGTCGACACCGCGAACACCTGCGCGACGCCGAGCGACACGACGGTCAGCAGCGTCATCGAGATCATTACCTCGATCAGGCTGAAGCCCCGGCTATTGAAGTTGAATTTTGCCGACTGCATTGATCGTCACCGACTTTGTTTTGCCCTTGCGCGTCACCGTCACCGTCGCATTGGTCGCAATCGCCTGGACGGCGCCGTTCACCACCAGGCTCGCCGTTCCGTCGGGCGAGAACTGGAGAATTGCGTTCGTCACCGTCGCGCCATTCGGCAGAATGCGTATGGGTCCGTCGTAGTTCGGCCGCGTCATCGCGTCGATGTCCGCCGGCGGAAAGGGATACGCCGTTTCCGTGCAGCGATTCGCAGCGCCATCGACGGCCGCCGACACGACTTCGACCCTCCGGAGGTTTCCGGCGGCCGGGCAGTTCGTGCGCACCCGAAGCACCCGGTTGGAGGACACCGCCTTCATGCGCGCGTCCTGCAGCTCGCGCTCGAGCATGCGGGACGCCTCGTTCAGCTTGATGCTCGCGGTCATGTCGCCCATGACGGGCACCGCCAGCGCGGCGAGGGTCCCGATCATGGCAACCACCATCAGCAGTTCGACCAGCGAAAAGCCGTCCGATGTAGTGCGGGAAGACATCTGCTGGCATTTGAGCAAGAGCACGGCCACAGCCGGGTTTACGCCTGGATCGGGCCCGCTAAGCTGGGGTAATGCCGTGGTTTACGGCGAGGAACGGCCCGTGCTTGAAGGCGGAGAAACGAGGCCGATGTGCAGTTTTGGTACCGCGGCTGACGGTTCTGGCGCGGGGCGGTACAGGGGTCAGGACAGGCGTCAGGACTTCCGCAACGGCAGCGACACGGTGAGCCTGGCCCCGCCGTGTTCGGCATTGGCAGCCGTGATGCGTCCGTTGTGCGTCACGATGATTTTCTGGACGAGCGCGAGACCCAGTCCGGTGCCTCGCGCCTTGGTCGTGAAAAATGGCGTGAATATGCGCGCCGCGGCGCCCTGCTTGATGCCGGGACCATTGTCGCTCACCGTGATGCGCAGAACGTTCTGGGCCGGATCCTCGGCCCCCTCGATGACGATCCGGGGGGGCACGTTCGCGTCCGTGCACGCCTCGAGGGCGTTGCGGCACAGATTGCTGAAGGCCTGGCGGAGGAGCACTTCGTCTCCTTCGACCATGCCGAAGCCCCCCGCGACGGTGACCTCTCCTCCGCGTCCCCTGGCATCGCTGCGAATTTCCTCGGCGGCGCGTTCGACGATGGCGCGCATGTCGACGGGTGTGAGCGTCAGGTCAGCCGGTTTCGCGAAGTTCAGGAAGTTCGTGACGACCTGCCCGAGTGCCTCGGTTTCGTCGCGGATGCCCTGGACATAGGGCCGGAAGTCCTCGGGCAGGCGATCGAGCGCGAGCAGCCGCGCATAGCCATGGATCGTCGCCAGCCCGTTGCGGAACTCGTGGGCGATGCCCGCCGTGAGCTCGCCGAGCCGCGCGAGGCTGTCCTTGAGCCGCAGCTGTTCCTCGAGCTCCGCCACGTCACTCAGGTCGGTGAAGAGGCAGATAGCCCCATGCGGCGCCCCCGCCCCGTCGCGCACCGGTGAGACGGTGATTCCCAGGTGCGTCGCGCCCCCGGCCGGCTTCACCATCTGCACGGCCCGCCGCACGATCGGACGCCCGGTCGACAGGCATTCCCCCACCACGTCGGACAGGGGCTCCGCGCCCGCGAGCACGCCCTGGTAACCGGCGCTCGCGTCGACATCCTCCACGATTCCGAGAAGGCGGCGCCCCGCAGGATTGAGCGTGCGCACGAGTCCGGTCTCGGTGACCACGAGAAGGCCGGAGGTCATGCTCGCGATGATCTCGCTGCTCAGCCGCTCGGAGGCTTCCGCCCGCGCCTTCATCGCCAGCTCCTGCGCCTTCAAGGCCTGCAGGGCATCTTCCATGGCGGTCGCCATGAAGGCCGCCTCGCCGCGCACGGGCGCGCCTCCCCGGGCGGCGGACCGCGCGGCGGCGAAAATCCTGATCACCGCGAACGCAAGGATGCCCGACAGCGCGGCCACGATGGCCGTGAGCCCCAGGAACATGTAACCGGCCTGCGTTATCGCAAAAATGGGGACACTCATCTTTAGCGTAACTTGTTGAGCCGGAAGGTGTCGAGCTGCCGTATGTCCGGATGAAGTCGAGTCACGCGTCCTCCCCATCAACGACTTAGCGTAAAGGTGAGTGTCCCCATTGTCAGGGGATTCAACGACTTAGCGTAAAGGTGAGTGTCCCCATAGGGTGCTCACGGCTAATAAAAACTCACATACCAGTTGATCAACTGGTCGCCCGCAAGCGACGCAGCAAGCGCGCCGAGCGCCAGGAAAGTCCCGTATGGCAATGCGTATTTCATCCCGCCGCGCTTCACCGCGATCACAAGGACACCGATGAGCGAGCCGGCGACCGAGGACAGCACGAGCGTGACGAGCACGAGCTTCCAGCCGAGGAACGCGCCGATCATCGCGAGCATCTTCACGTCGCCGCCCCCCATGCCTTCCTGTCCGGAGTAGCGAAAGTACGCCTCTCCAATCAGCCACAGCACGCCGCCGCCGACGAGCACACCCAGCAGCGCGTCGACAAGCCCTGGCGGCAGCAGAAGACTGAACAGAAGGCCCGCCGCAATCCCTGGCAGCGTAATCGCGTCCGGGAGCAGGTGGTGCTCGAGATCGATGGCGAACAGCACGACCATCGCACACGCAAACAGGAGCCGGACGGCGAGCAGCCCGGTCCATCCGAACACGGCACCGTGCAGCAGGAACAGCGCGAGCGTTGCGAGCTCCAGGGCTGGATACCGCACGGCGATGTGCTTGCGGCACGCACGGCAGCGGCCGCCGAGCACCAGGTAGCTGACCACCGGGATGTTGTCGTACCACCGAAGCTCGTAGCCGCACTGAGGACACCGGGAGCCGGGGCGCACGAGCGACTGGCCCCTCGGCAGCCGGTGCACGCACACGTTGAGGAAGCTTCCGACGGCGAGGCCGAGAAGCGACAGAATGGTCAGCCGGAGCGCGTCTAAACTCATTGGGAGCGCACTGGGAGCTCACCGGGGCTGACGGGGGCTGACGACGGGCTCACTGCGGGCGCTCAGAGGTGTCGGGCATAGGGAACAAGGGGGACTGGCGGCTCACCTGCACGCGGCCCGTCAGCGGATCGATGTCGTAGGGCGTCCGCGCCGGGTCCAGCGGGACGCCAGCCAGGCGTCCCCTGGCGACCAGGACGGACCAGGAGTATCCCCCGGCAGGCGGCGGACCGGCCGTTGCCACGACCGCCTGCAGCCGGTCGATCTGCTCGAGCGCCTGCAGCTGCAGCAGCGAGCGCTCCGCCGTGCGGCGGATCCACACCTGCTCGGATCCGAGCAGCTGCTGCCACATGAAGCGGGCCGTCGCGCGATCCCCGGTGCGCGTCAGCATCGAGGCGGCCACCGACGGCAGCCAGTTGGGCGCGTTCGGCTGCTCCGCCGCGCGCTGGAACCATAGGGCCGCCGCCTTATAGTCGCGTACGCGCCAGTAATACACGAACGCGATGTCGTGATAGTACTGCCACCTGGTCGGCACGGCCGCGATCCCCTTCCGCAGGAGCGCCACCGCCTGGTCAGGTCTGCCGGCCCCGCCGGGGTACGGCTCGCCGAGGAAGATGGCGCCGAATCGATACGCGATGTTGAAGTAGGGATCGAGAGAGGTGGCGATATCGAGCAGCGGATACAGCAGCTCGTACTTGCGTCCATCGGGAAGCGGCTGCTTCCGGAGGCGATCGCCGCCGTAGTGCTGGAGGGCACGAATCCAGTAGACATCGGCCGCGAGCGCCTGGAAGCCGAATGTCATCCGTTTCATCACCGCCGGAGATCGCACGTAGAGCACGCGGGTCCGATCCGAGTCCCCCCGCGGATACCAGGTGTCCCGTGCGGACTGCAGGACAATGGCCCCGCTCAGTGCGGCGACGGCCAGGCCCGCGGCGAGCGGTGGCGCCAAGGCGCCGGTCACTTGAAATCCCGCCGCGAGAATATGAGCGTGGCGGCGACGAGCAGCGCCCCGATGTACAGCGCGCCGTACGCCGCGGTTGCCGCAATGTAGCCCGCGGGCACCGCGAGGCCGTGCACAACCTGGGTCTTCACGTCGAACGCCGAGAAATCCGGCAGCAGGTGATACGCCGCGCGCGCCATCCAGATCGTGAGCTGCGAATCGACAATCTGATCGAAATTCTTCAGATCGGCGTTGAACCGCCCCGCGATGTACACCCCCAAGGTGAGCGCGGCGGAGAGCAGCGGGCTCGAGAACGTGGAAAAGAACAGCGCGATCGCGGTCACGAGCATCAACTCGACCCCGATGAGGGCAATCGCCTTGAGCAGCGCGGGATCGGCGGCCGGCGCTTCCCACGCCGCCTTCATCTCGGCGCTCTCGATCCAGCCCTGGTAGGAAAGCACCAGGTACAAGGCGATCGTCATCGCCGACACGTTCACGGCGAGCGTGAGCACCAGCCCCGCGTACTTGCCCACGATGAACTGTGCCCGGCTGACCGGCTTCGCGAGCAGCGCGTAGATGCTCCGGCGCTCGACTTCCTTCGAGACGAGCCCGATCCCGATGAACAGGGCGATGAACAGGCCGAAGAGCGAGATCGCCGCCAGGCCGATGTCCTTGATGATCTTCACGTCCTGCCCTGCGGTCAGCTGGCCGAGCAGGTACGACGCGCCCATCAGGAGCACGGCGAAGATGACCAGGTTGTACGGCACCCGATCGCGCACGGACTCCCGAAACACGTTGACCGCGACGGTGTTGATCGCGCGCATCACGTCTTCTCCAGGCTCCGCGCCTTTTCCGGTTCCGTGATTCGCGCCCCCTGACCGGCTTCCGCGACCCGCTGCATGAAGAAGTCCTCGAGCGATTCGCGCAGCGGATTGACGGACACCAGCGAGGCTCCACACGCCGCAAGGTCCGGCCACAACCCCTCGGGCGGCTGGTCCAGCGCGAGCTCGAGCGTGTAGCGACCCGCGGCGATCTGCGTGGCGCCACGAACGCGCGCGCCGATGCGCTCCATCGCGTCCGGCGTCAGCCCCGCCACGACCATTTCCCATCCGCGGACCTGGAAGGCGAGCAGATCCGAGAGCCGCCCTTCCGCGGCCAGGCGGCCCTTCGCCATGATGGCCACTCTCCCGCACAAGGCTTCCGCGTCGGCGAGAATGTGCGAACTGAAGAACACCGTCCGACCCTGCTCGCGGAGTCCGAGGATCAGCTTACGCACGTCGCGGCGCCCCAGCGGATCCAGCCCGGACATGGGCTCGTCCAGGAAGATCACGTCGGGATCGTTCAGGAGCGCCTGGGCGATGCCGACGCGCTGCAGCATGCCCTTGGAGAACTTCCTGAGCTGCAGGCGACGCTCCCCCCCGATGCCGACGAGATCCAGCAGCGCGTTCACGCGCGTGCGGCGATCGGCAGCGCCGTACCCGAACAGCCGACCGAAGTACTGGAGGAGCTCCTCGGCGGTGAGATAGTCGTAGAAATATGGATTCTCCGGCAGGTAGCCGATGCGCTGCCGGGTGGCGAGGTCGCCTGCCGGCCGCCCGAGAATCTCTGCGCGCCCGCTGGTCGGGTAGGTCAGCTGCATCAACAGCTTCAGCGTCGTCGTCTTTCCGGCGCCGTTCGGCCCGAGAAATCCGAACACCTCCCCCTCGTCGATTTCGAGCGAGAGCCGATCGAGCGCCCGGTACGGACGCTTGCGCCAGAAGCCCACCGGGTAATCCTTGGTGAGCGCCTCGATTCGGATTGCCGCAGCCATGGGGCGGGCCCGTTACTTGGAGCGCTGCAGTTCCAGGGTGATCAGCGCGTCGATGTATTCGGCCGGAGCGATGCTTTGAAGCTTGCGGCCCGCGAGGAAGAACGTGGGCGTGGAGGTCACGCCGAGCTGCCCGCCGGCCTGGGCATCGGCGCGCACCTCCTCGAGCGCCTTCGCATAGCCCCCGTTGAAGTCCTCAATCCCGCCCACCCTCCTGGCTCCCTCGCGGACGCTGGCCGGCGTCAGCGTCGTCTGGTGCTCGTAAAGCCAGTCCTGCATCGCCGAGTCCTTCCCGGTCTGCCGTGCCATGACGACCGCCGCGGCCGCCTCGCACGCGGCCATGTGGCTGCCGTTGGGTGCGTTGGGATTGCATTCTCCCTCGAGGGGAAAGTGCCTGGCGATCAGCCGGACCTCGCGGCTGCCGGCGTACTTGGCGGCGAGCCCGCGATAGGTCTCGTGCGCCGTGCGGCAATGAGGACACTGGAAATCGCTGAACCCGACCATCACCACCTTCGCCCCGTCGGGCGCCACCGACATGTCGACGCGAGGCTGCTTGTCCCACCACTCGATGAGCCTGGCTCGCTGCTCCTCGGGGAGCGCGGCGGGTGGCATGGGAGCCTGCGCCGCCTGCGTCCGCGAGGCCTCGCCGGGGAAGTACGCAATCATGGAAGCCGCCCCGGCGATGTAGAGCAGCGCCACCGAGAGCGCCACGGGACTGGAAAACATGGTGCGGAGATCGCGCAGCGCGCGGCGAGGCAGCGTGGTCATGGGAAGGGTCGTCGCTCCACCGGAAATGATGAAGAGCGCAATCACCGAGGCGTAGGTGACGGCGCACAGCATGCAGAAGGTTTTCAGCTCGATGTAGGAAGCCCAGGCGAGATACAACGCGAAGGCCAGACCGACGGTCGAGAGCGCAAAGACGTACGCCGGCACCGACTCACGGATCCCCGAGCTCGCCCGTCCTCCGATGGCGACGATAAGCAGGATCAGCAGAAAAAAGAGCACGCCGGCAACCGCGACGGGCACGCCGAGAAAGCTGCCATACGGACTCAAGTACGCCTGCGCACAGCTGACGGTCGCGTTCACGTCGCAGAAGCTGGCATAGCCGGGAACCGTCAGCAGCCGGTAGTGCACGACGCTCGACGCCACCGCGGCGGCGAGGCCAAGGCCGGCGGACGCGAGCAGGAGCTTGCGGCTCAAAGTGGTCATGTTTGAAGGCTCAGTTGTACTGTGCTCAGCCGCTGGCGGTCAAGACCGGGCCATGCTGGCGCCCCTCGCTGCCGCCACCCGCGCAGCTGAAGCTGCGCGCTACTTCAGTTCGGTGCCGTGCGGCGGCGGCCCTGTCTCGGGCATCTCGCCGGCGAAGCTCGCCGAATCGACAAAGACGATGCGGTCCGAATTGGTGGCGAAGAACCGCCGACCGGAGCCCCCCGGGCGGAGCGGGTCAGCGGTCACCGAATAGCGTTCCAGGAGCGCGTCGCCCGTGCACGACTGGTATTCCAGATTGAGGGGCGTTCCCGTCAGCGCGAACTCGTAGCCGCTCTTGGCCAGGGGGTCCGCCGCGAGGTCGGGGCTCAGA
>JALZOC010000721.1 GCA_030857365.1 Acidobacteriota bacterium | reverse complement strand
CGTCGATCCCGCGCTGCACCGCCGCCATGTCGAGCTTCACGCCGATGACGCCCGTCGACGCGACCAGCACGCCTGAGGGTTCGCAGGCCAGCGCGGCCGACGTCAACTGCGTCATGCTCCTGGCGTGGGCGAGCCCGTCAGGACCGGTGCAGGCATTGGCGCACCCGCTGTTCACCACGATGGCCGCCACGCGTCCTCCCGACACGGCGAGCTGGCGGCGCGACACGACTACCGGTGCCGCGACGGCCTTGTTCGTCGTGAAGACGGCGGCCGCGCTCGCCGGCTGGTCCGAGACGATCAACGCGAGATCGAGGCCCCCCTTCGCCTTGATGCCGCAGGCGACGCCCGCGGCGCGGAAGCCCTGCGGTGCGGTGATGCCGCCGCTCACGATCCGGATGTCGCTCACGCGGGCACCGCGCGGGTGTCTTCCTCCAGGGGCGCCAGTGCGCCGGAGGGCTGGAGCTGCAGCCGTTCGACATTGCGGCGGCGGGCGCCGACTGTCCGTCCGCCGTAGATGACGGCGGCCGGCTGTTCCGGGCGGACGTGTACGCCCACCCGCAGCGGGAGCGTGACCGCGTACTGGCCGCAGCGCCGGAAGAGGGGGCACGACGTGCAGTCGTGCGCAATCTTCTCCGGCACCCACATGTGGGGGACGATGGTGAAGCCCAGCTTGACGAAGTGCGATGGCTGGTGCGTGAAGGCGCAGAGCGTCGCAAACCCGCGCGCCGCGCCTGCCGCGGCGAGCTCCGTCACGAGGCGCGGGCCGATCTGGTTGCCGCGGACGTGCTCGTCGACGACCAGCGAACGGACTTCGGCAACGGTCCCACTGAGCGGAGCCAGCTCCGCGCAGGCGATCACGGCGCCGTCGCGCTCCGCCACGATGAAGCGGCCCGCATGGTCGTGGATCTCGTCAATCGTTCTCGGCAGCAGGTGCCCGGACTCGAGATTGTCCTCGATCAGGCGGTTGACCGCCGGTGCGTCCGCCTCGGCGCCCTGTCTGAATGTCACCATCGTCATGTTCGTGGTCCCCCGAATGCCGCATGCAGCGCGGCGTCGAGCAGTCCGATCGCTTCGTCGATCTCTGCAGCAGTGATGATGTAGGGCGGCAGCAGCCGGATGACCGTTTCGGCCGTCCGGTTCACGAGCAGGCCCTGTTCGAGCGCTGCCTCGAGAATCGGCGCCGCCGGGCGGTCCAGATCGATGCCCCACATCAAGCCCGCACCGCGCACCGCGCGGATGCAGGGGTGACGCGACGCGAGCTCCCGCAGCTTTCCCTGCGCGTGAGCGCCAACCGTGGCGACGTGCGCCATGAGCCCGCCGTCCACGAGCTCTTCGAGGAACACCAGCGCGCCGCGGCACGCGAGCAGGTTGCCGCCATACGTGCTGCCGTGATCCCCCAATGAGGCGGAGGCCGCAACCCGGTCGGTGAAGAGCGCCGCCGCAATCGGCACCCCCGCGCCCAGGGACTTGCCGATGGCCATGATGTCCGGCTTCAGGCCGAGCACCTCGGAGTAGAACGGCCGCCCGGTGCGGCCCAGTCCGCACTGGACTTCATCCGCGATCAGGAGAGTGCCGGTGCGGCCGCAGGCTTCGGAGATCGCCGAGGCCATGTCCGCGCCAAGCGGGCGAACCCCGCCTTCTCCCTGGATCGGCTCGACGATCACGGCAGCGGTTTCTTCGGTGACAGCGGCGGCGAGCGCGGCCGGGTCGTCCGGCGGCACGAACGTCACGCCGGGAATCAACGGCGTGAAGGGCGCCCGGTAGTGATCGTCCCAGGTCACCGACAGGGATCCCATCGTGCGACCGTGAAACGAATGTTCCAGCGCGACGTAGCCGGTGCGGGCCGGCTGCGACTGGGAGCGCCAATAGCGCCGCGCGAACTTGAGGCTCGCCTCGACCGCTTCCGTGCCGCTGTTGCAGAAGAAGGCGCGCGGCAACCCGGAGAGGCTGGACAGACGCGCCGCCAGCTCACCCTGGAGCGGATGGAAGAACAGGTTCGACGTGTGCAGCAGCGCCTGCGCCTGCGTCCCGATCGCGGCGGCGAGCCGCGGGTGGGCATGGCCGAGCGCCGCGACCCCGACACCCGAGATGAGGTCGAGATAGCTCCGGCCGCTGGTATCGAACAGGCGGCAGCCGCGCCCGCGATCGAATACCACCGGACCGCGGCGGTACACCTGCAACAGATGATCTTTCTCGACAGCAATCACGTCGGTCGTCGTGGTCATATTCGGTTACCAGCTACCAGCTACCAGCTTCCAGCTCTCCGGTTCCGTTTCGAACTTCAGCGTTGAGCGTTCGAACTTCAGCCTTCAGCCGTCGAACTTGTATGTTCGATTCGCGTGCCGGAAGCGGCACCGAAATCGGTCACCCCCCGCCCGGCGACGATCGCCACGTGCTCGACGCCCGCCTCGAGCGCGTGACGCGAGGCGGCCAGCTTCGCGACCATGCCCGAGTGCGCCGCCCCGGATTTCGTCATCGCGTCGATGTCCTCGGGCGTGAGC
>JALZOC010000720.1 GCA_030857365.1 Acidobacteriota bacterium | reverse complement strand
TCGTAGTCGGGGTCCTAATCTGGAACTTCTCCCTGAATCTTTCGGGCAAATCGGAAACTCCGATGCCCTTCTCCGTCTTCCTCAAGCACGTCGAGGCGGGCGACGTGCAGCAGGTCACGATCGTCGGGAACGAAGTGACGGGCACGCTCACCGGCACCGGCTCGTCCGCCACGGACAAGTTCCGCACGTACGCGCCGCCTCAGTACGAGCGCCTCGGCAATAAGCTCGACGAAAAGGGCGTGCTGATCAACGCCAAGCCCGAGACCACGAGCCCGTGGGCGACGCTGCTCTACTCGTGGGCGCCCATCCTGCTGATGATCGGCTTCTGGATCTTCATCATGCGGCAGATGCAGAGCGGAGGGAACAAGGCTTTGTCGTTCGGCAAGAGCCGCGCGAAGCTGTCGTCCAGTTCGCAGAAGAAGGTCACCTTCAAGGACGTCTCGGGCGTCGACGAGGCCAAGGAAGAACTCCAGGAGATCATCGAGTTCCTGAAGGAACCACAGAAGTTCCAGAAGCTCGGCGGCCGGATCCCCAAGGGCGTTCTCCTGATGGGCTCCCCGGGCACCGGCAAGACCCTCCTCGCGCGCGCGGTTGCGGGTGAGGCGAACGTGCCGTTCTTCTCCATCTCCGGCTCGGACTTCGTCGAGATGTTCGTCGGCGTCGGCGCCTCCCGGGTCAGGGACCTGTTCGAGCAGGGCAAGAAGAACGCCCCCTGCATCGTCTTCATCGACGAAATCGACGCGGTCGGCCGCCACCGCGGCGCGGGCCTCGGCGGCGGGCACGACGAGCGCGAGCAGACGCTCAATCAGCTCCTCGTCGAGATGGACGGATTCGAGTCCAACGAGGGCGTCATCCTCGTGGCCGCGACGAACCGCCCTGACGTGCTCGATCCCGCGCTCCTTCGTCCCGGTCGCTTCGATCGCCGGATTGTCGTCAATCGCCCCGACGTGAAGGGGCGGGAAGGCATCCTCGCCGTCCACACGAAGAAGATTCCCCTCTCCGACGACGTGAACATCCACGTGCTCGCGCGCGGGTCTTCCGGGTTCTCGGGAGCTGACCTCGCCAACCTGGTCAACGAGGCCGCGCTCAATGCGGCGCGCTACAACCAGAAGGTCGTTCGCATGCTCGACTTCGAGTTCGCGAAGGACAAGGTGATGATGGGCTCCGAACGCCGGTCGATGATCATCAACGACGGCGAGAAGAAGGTCACCGCGGTGCACGAGGCCGGTCACGCGCTGCTCGCCGTCATGCTGCCGCACGCCGATCCGGTGCACAAGGTCACGATCATCCCGCGCGGCATGGCGCTCGGCGTGACCATGCAGCTCCCGGTGGAAGACAAGCACAACTACACCCGCGACTACCTGAACGACCAGATCGCCATTCTCCTTGGCGGCCGGATCGCCGAGGAAATCACGATGAACGGCATGACGACCGGCGCGGGCAACGACCTGGAGCGCTCCACGGAGCTCGCGCGCAAGATGGTCTGTGAGTGGGGCATGAGCGACGCGATGGGCCCGCTCACCTTCGGCAAGAAGGAAGAACAGATCTTCCTCGGCCGCGAGATCGCCCAGCATCAGGACTACAGCGAGGATACCGCCATCCTGATCGATCACGAGATCAAGCGGTTCGTGACGACCAACTACGAGCGCGCCCGGAGTGTGCTCGAACAGCACAAGCCGGCGCTCCTCAGGATCGCCGACGAACTGCTCGCGCGCGAAGTGCTCGACGCCGAGCAGGTCCGGCGCATCCTGGCCGGTGAGGCGCTCGAAGAGCACACGCCCCGCAGCGTCGTCTCGGCAACGGATGACGGGTCCAAGCGGCCCGTGAAAGAGCGGCCGTCCATGGTGCCGCCACTGCCGCCGCTCAACAAGCCGCTGCCGCAAGAATAAGGGATCAGGGATCAGGGATCGGGGATTCGGGATCAGGGATCGAAGGCCACGGAGGCAGCCGCCTCGTGGCCTTTCGCCTGTACGCATGAACGATCGCAAGCGCTACATCGTGCCGCTGCCGGGCGGACGCTCTCTCGAGCTGGGCGCCCGGACGCTGGTCATGGGAATTCTCAACGTCACACCGGACTCGTTCGCCGACGGCGGCCTGCGCTTCGACCCCGCGCGGGCGATTGACCACGGGCTGCAGATGATGGCCGACGGCGCCGACATCCTCGACGTCGGCGGCGAGTCGACGCGCCCGGGAGCCGAAGCCCTCGACACGGAAGAGGAGCTGCGGCGGATCCTGCCGGTCGTCGAGCGGCTTGCCGGCGCTGGCGCGACCGTTTCCGTCGACACCTACAAGGCGACTGTGGCACGGGAGGCCGTACAGTGCGGGGCCGACGTCATCAACGACATCAGCGGCCTGCAGTTCGACCCCGAGCTCGGGCGTGCGGTGGCGGAGACGGGTGCGGCCCTCGTCCTGATGCACAATCGCGGACGTTCCGACGAAATGTACCGCCACGCCGAGTACGACAACGTGCCGGCGGAGGTTGGCGCCGAGCTTCGCCTGGCCATG